>JACZSH010000001.1 GCA_022574315.1 Chloroflexota bacterium
CACCAGGTCGGCGACGTCAACATGGGTTTCCCGCACCAGCGCTCTTAACGTTGCCGTCCGGCGCAGGCGGCGCAGGCGTATTTCAGGAAAACCGGCCATCTAAACCTCCTTGCCGAAATAAGTTTCTATGGCGGCCACCAGGCCGGGTATGGTCTGCTCGCTGGCCATGATATCTATTTTCAGTCCGGCTCCGGCGGCGGTAGCCGCCGTTTTGGGACCGATACAGGCAACTTTATAATTGTTTATCGCCGGAAGTCCCTCCGGAAACGCTGCCAGAAGGTTGGTTACCGTTGACGAGCTGGTGAAAGTGATAACGTCGATTTCTCCCGCCAACAGCCGCTGCCTGGCCTCGGCGATACTTTCGGTGGCTGGAACGGTCCGGTACACGGCCACCTCTTTTACCTCCGCTCCGAGCCGGGCCAGTCCCGATATCAGCTCTTTATCGGCGATATCCGCCCTCGGCAGCAGGAACCGCTGCCCTTTGATATTCTGGCTTTTAAGTCCGGCGATGATTCCCTCGCCGGTGAAGGTGTCGGGCATAAAATCAGGCATAATCCCCTTCGCTTCCAGCGTTTTCGCCGTCGCTGAACCGATGGCGCCGACCTTTTTCCCGCCCAGGGCGCGGGAATCAAGCTTCCGGTCGTTAAGACGTTGAAAAAAAGCCTCCACACCGTTGACGCTGGTGAACATGACCCACTGATAACTGGCCATATCGTTAATCGCCCGGTCAAGCTCTGTGTTATCGTTTATCGGCTGCACGTCGATGGCCGGTAGTTCTATCGGCTGTGCGCCGCGTTCGGTGAGCAGCTGGCTCAGGGCACTTGCCTGGTGCCTGGACCGCGTCACCAGGACGCGTTTATTAAAGAGAGGCCGGTTATCAAACCAGGCGAGTTTTTCTCTGAGATTGACCACTTCTCCGACCACTATCACCGCCGGCGCGCTCAATTGGCTTTCCTCAATCCGGGCGGTGATGTTGGCCAGCGTGCCGACAACGGTTATCTGCCGGTGACTGGTACCGTCTTTAATCACCGCCACCGGGGTATCCGCCGGACGGCCGTGCTCGGTAAGTTTGGCGACGATTTCCGGCAAGTTGTGCATACCCATCAGGAAGACCAGCGTGTCCACTCCGGTGGCCAGCTTCTCCCAGGCGATGCTTGAGCTTTCCTTGCTCGGGTCTTCGTGCCCGGTAATCACCGCAAAAGAAGACGCCAGGGCACGGTGGGTGACCGGGATTCCGGCATAAGCCGGCACCGCCACCGCCGAGGTTATCCCCGGCACCACCTCGTAGCTGATACCTGCCTCCGCCAGGGTCTCGGCTTCCTCCCCCCCTCTCCCCAGCACAAACGGGTCGCCGCCCTTGAGTCGCACCACGGTTTTCCCTTCCCTGGCTTTATCGACCAGCAGCCGGTTTATCTCGCTCTGGATTTTGGCGTGCTTTCCCGCTCTCTTACCCACGTATATCTTTTCTGCCTCAGCCGGAGCTTGCTCCAGCAGGTGTTTGTCGAGCAGGTTATCGTAGACCACTACCTCGGCTTTATTGAGACTCTGGATTCCTTTTAGCGTAATCAGGCCCGGGTCACCCGGCCCGGCGCCGACCAGGTAGACTTTACCGGTTTTAATCATCTTTTACCTCGGCAATAAAATCAGACGCTCCCCTGTCCAGCAGTTTCCGCGCCAGTTCCTGCCCGGCATTTTCCGGAGCCGCCGCGCTGCCTTCTATCGAATCGCAGAGCATCTTCCTTTGACTCACGCTGGCCACCATTCCTTCCAGCTTTAAAATATCGCCCTTTACCGTCCCCAGCGCCGCGATAGGCGCCCGGCACCCGCCACCCAGGGCGTAGAGAAAAGCGCGTTCGGCGGAGATTGCCTGCCAGGTCGGCAAATGGTTGGTAGCAGAGACGATTTCAATAATCTCTTCATCTCCCCGCCGGGTCTCTATCCCCAGCGCCCCCTGCCCCACGGCGGGCAAAAAGCTCTCCACGGACAGGTATTCGGTTATCTCACTCTCCCGCCCCAGCCGCTGCATGGCCGCCGCCGCCAGTATCACCCCGGCAAACTCGCCGTCAGCTACTTTACGCAGGCGGGTATCCACGTTACCCCGGATGCCGCCCGCCTTCACATCGGGTCGGAGCCGGGCTACCTGGACTTCGCGCCGCAGGCTGCCGGTGCCTATCTTGGCTCCGGGGGGGAGCTGGTCGATGGTCCCGTATCCGGACACCAGCACGTCTCTCGGGTCGGCTCGCTCGATGGTCGCCGCCAGGCACAGCTCCTCAGGAATCTCCGTCGGCATGTCCTTGAGGCTGTGTACCGCCAGGTCGATCCTGCCCTCTATTAGGGCCGTCTCCAGTTCCTTGACGAAGATCCCGATTACATTCATCTGGTCGAACTGGATGTGGGTGTTGCGGTCACCGGTAGTTACAATAGTGCGGATACTGATTTCCAGGTGAGGATTTGCTTCCTTAATTCTGTCGGCAACGTACCCGGCTTGAATCAGGGCGAGTTTGCTCCCCCGTGAGCCAATCACTATTTCACCCTTCATTTAGGCTTCTCCCCGGGTAATCGGAAAAGTTCCCTCACCATTTCGGCGCTGCCATTGCTGTCCCCATTTGCTTTCAGGTACCGTACCGGTTCTCGGAGAATCTTGGTGACGATTGATTTGGTCATCGCTTCCAGGGACTTATGGTCCTCTTCGGACAGGGAACCGAGTTTCTTCAGCGTCTTGTCCAGTTGTGCGCGGCGTATCTCTTCCGCCTTTTTCATCAGGGCGCTCACCACCGGTCTGACCTCCAGCATCTGCCACCAGGCATTAAACTCGGCGATTTCGTTCATTATTATTTCCACGGCTTTCTCAATCTCGCCCTCACGCTGCTGGTGGTTCTGGTCTGAAATCTGGATCAGTCCGTCGATATTATAGAGGTAAACGTTGTCTATTTCAGCCACCGCCGGCTCGACGTTGCGGGGTACGGCAATGTCGATAATAACCATCGGTGAACCGGAGCGCAGCTTCATCGCCGCTGCCACGTGGTCGGCGCTGACTATCCAGTGCGGCGCGTCGGCGCAGGTAACGATAATATCACAGGTGTGCATTTCCCCGGCCAGGTTGCCCAGGCTGATCGGAGTCCCGCCTAACGCCTCGGTCAGCATCGCCGCCCTTTCCTGGGTCCGGCTGGCGATTAATATCGAGGCGACACCTCTGTCTTTGGCGGCTTTGGCCACCAGCCTGCCCGCTTCACCGGCGCCGATAACCAGCATCCGGCACTTAGCGAGGTCACCGACCACCCGGGTTGCCATATCCACCGCCACCGAGCTGACGGAAAGGGCGTTTTTGCTGATACCCGTTTCCTCGCGCACCCGCCGGCCGGTCCTGATTGCCCCCTGGAAAAGTTGGCGCAGTGGCAGGTTGGTCATCTTTATCCTCTCGGCGCTTTCCAGCGCCTGTCCTACCTGCCCCAGCACCTCGTACTCCCCGATAATCATCGAGTCAAGGCCGCAGGTAGTCTGGAAAAGGTGTGCCACCGCTTCTTTATCTTTGAGGATATAGGTGTACTGGGACAGGTCGGTGTCGGATGTCTCCAGGTGGGTTTTTAAGAAATCAAGGCTGCCTTCCTCGTTGCGCCTGCCGTCGCCGTCCGTGGTATAGACCTCGGTACGGTTGCAGGTTGACAGTATGATACCGTGGTCGACGTAACGTCCCAGCCTCGATAGAGAATCGTCGAGCTTTCCCGTCCGGATGGCCGCCTTCTCCCTGATAGCGACCGGTGCTGTCCGGTGATTTATGCCTACTAAACTAAGTTGCATCTGGTTTTTACCTCGCACTTAATCCGGTGACAGTCCTAAACTGGCCAGCAGGATGCGCCTCGCTTTTTCTCCTTCACCGCTGCGGAGCAGGCCGGTGAGCCGGTCCAGGTCGAGGGCTTCCTGCCAGGTATCGTTACTGATTTTTGAACCCTGGTGTTTTACCCGGGTGCGTACCTCGTCCAGCAGGAGGGCCAGAGCCGCGTACTCCTCGCCGAACTCATTTTCCAGTCGGGTCCGGATTTTCCGGGCCAGGGCCGGGCTCCTGCCTGACGTGGAGACGGCAATGGTGACGTCCCCCCGCTGAAGTAACGAAGGGACGATAAAGTCGCAATTATCGACATCATCCACCACGTTGACCAGCGTTTTTTGGTCTCTCGCTTCTTTTAACAGGTTATGGTTGACCTCGCTGTCATCGGTGGCGGCAATGGCGACAAAGGCACCCCGCAGGTCACCCGCCTCATAATTTCTCCAAAATACGCGCACCTGCCCTTCCGCCGCCAGTTCCGCCAGCGCCGGGCAGAGTTCGGGGCTGATGACGTCAACGCTGGCGCCGTGTTCCAGGAGCGACCTGGCCTTGCGGAACGCCACCGGTCCCCCGCCGATGACCACACACCTCTTACCGCTCACTTTCAGTAAAACCGGGTAATAGGCGGCTATCTGGCCCTTTTCTCTCATACCGGGTACTTTATCCTCTGCTTCTTGAATTCTCGGGTGCTGAAAAGCATCACGTAATCGGCCAGGCCGTTAGCCGCGGTGGCCTCAGCCGCTATTTCCCGGCAGGTTTCAATGGCCTGACCGTGAATCATGGCGAAAAGGTTGTACTTCCAGAGACGGTTAGTCTCTCGTTCATAGCAATGACTGACTTCCTTCCTTGAGGCCAGGCTTTTACCCACGCTATCGACTTTTTCGGCGGGCACTTCCCAGCAGGCCATCCCGTTGGCAGTGAAACCGGCTTTGCGGTGGTTTAGTGAAGCTCCGTAACGCCGTACGATGCCCCGCTCCATCAGCGTCCGACTATGCGCCAGAAACTTTTCCGTATTCATGGCGGCCTGCGCTGCCATTTTGCTAAACGGCGACTTTTCTAGCGGCAGGTCTGTCTGCAGCGCGTTGATTACGTCTTTGTCTCTCCTGGAAAGGGTTGCTTTTTCGGCCAGAGCCGGGTCCGTGTCCCCGTTATCGGCGGTTGACGGCGGGCCGTTTCCCTCCAGGTTGAAACAGGCGTTTATCTTGAACAGCTTCCGTGCCGGCAGGGCAAAGCAGGCGTCGGCGTCGATTGGGCCGGTCAGTTGCTTCAGTTCCGTCTCCATATTTGAGGATGGGGGAATAGCCAGGGTGAACCAGAGGTTGAAGTGGTGTTCACGTTCGTAGTTGTGGCTTACCCCGGGATGTTTTGTAATCACCCGTGCCGCTTCCTCCAGCTTATCCTCCGGAATGCTCATCGCTACCAGCGTCGTCTGGTAACCGAGGCGTCGGGCGTCCATTACCGGGCCAATCAATCGAATAATCCGGTTTGCCTTCCACCGGGCGATGCGGTTGATTACCTCGTCCTGGCTGATGTTAAGTTGTGTCCCCAGGGAGGCAAATGGCTCCGCGGTCAGTGGAAACTGCGATTGTATTCGGTTGATTAACTGCCGGTCGATTCTGTCCAGTTCCACTTTAATTTAGGGCTCCCTGCTTTTTCCGGCGCCATGCCGGTGGTTGATATATGCAGTAAGGCTCGGCTTCCAGGTAGTCGCCGGAGGCTTCATAGGCGCGTGCCCGGCAGCCGCCGCAGATTCTTTTATACTCGCAATCGCCGCATTTCCCCTTGAGTTTGGAGAGGTCCCTCAAGTCGCCGAAGAGCGGCGAATGTTCCCACACCTGTCCGAAAGTCGCCTCCCGGATATTTCCTGCCTCCACGTCGAAGTAGCCGCAGCCCCGCACGCTGCCCCGGTGATCAATGAAACAGAAACCCGTTCCGGCCAGGCAACCGCGCGTGATGGAGTGCACCGAGCCGTGCCCGGACACCGGAACGGCGGGGTCGGGCGGCTTTTTCTGTCCGTTCTGCTTCTGTCGCTGCTTCATAATTCTGAGGTAATGAGGCGCGTCGGTCGGCTTGAAGAACATCTTGCCTTCCAGTTCCTGTTGCCGGTCGTATATCCAGTTCAGCGTGTCTTCGTATTCCTGTGGGGAAAGTTCCACCGATTCCAACCCCTTGCCCCGGCCGGTGGGTACCAGCAGGAACGGGTGAAAAGCTACGGCGCCTTTTTCCAGGGCCAGGGAAACAAGGTCATCCAGATAGTTTACATTCAGCTTGGTGATGGTGCTGTTAATCTGGATATCGATACCCGCCTGCCGGGCGCTGTCGATACCGGCTATGGCCTGTGCAAAGGCGCCGGCCTGGCCCCTAAAATTATCCTGCAGGTCGGCCGTCGGGAAGTCCAGGCTTATCCCCAATCGGGCTATCGGCACCGCCTTTAAATCGGCGGCGGTATTGTCGTTTATCAGTGTGCCGTTGCTGCCCATGACCACTCTCATCCCCCGGGAGGTGGCGTACCGGGCTATTTGCAGGGTATCTTGGCGCAGCAGTGGTTCGCCACCGGTCAGGATAAGGATTGGATTGCCTACCTCCAGTATCTGGTCGATAACTTTGAAGCACTCCCCGGTGGACAGCTCGCCGTCGTATTGCCCGTGGCTTGCCGAACCCCGGCAGTGCGCGCAATACAGATTACAGCTCCGGGTCAGCTCCCAGGCCACCAGCTGCAGTCTGGGTGTGATAATCTCTCTTTTAGCAGTATTATCTGTCATTCGGCGATTCCAATCTCCTCGTCACTCAGGTAGCACGCCGGGTCTTCGGCCCATACGTCGTTATAAGCCGCTTCCGCCCGTACCCGTAGATTGCCGTTACAGCAGTCGAGGAATCGGCATTTGGCACACCGCCCTTTGAGCAGCCCCTTGCGGTCTTTCAGGCCGCGGAGGAGCGGCTCCGAGGTATCCGTCCAGATATCCCCGAATTTCCGCTGCTGTACGTTGCCCAGCGTATGGTGCCACCAGAACTGGTCGGGGTGGACGTTACCCCGGTCGTCAACGGCGCCTATCTTGACGCCGGAATTATTGCCTCCGTTCATCCTGATGAGTTCGAGGACTCTGGCCGCATGCGGCGGGTCTTTATCTTTCAGTTTGAGGTACAGGTAGACACCGTCTACGTGGCTGCCCACGGTCAGGATTTCCTTTTGCCGGCCGCGCCGGAAAAGGTCCTCCGTCCGCTCGCTGATCAGGTCCACCACCGCCCTGGTCTGGGAGTGGGAGATGTCGTCCTGCTGCAGACCGCTGCCTCTCCCTGAATAGGCCAGATGGTAGAAACAGACGCGGTCGATGCCTTCATCCTCTACCAGCTGGAAGATGGCCGGTATCTCCTGGTAGTTAAAGCGGGTTATGGTCATCCGCAGGGAGACGCGCAAACCCAGGGCGACGCAGTTTCTGATTCCCCTCAGGGCGCTTTCGAAAGCGCCCTCTCGACCTCGAAAGCGGTCGTTGTTTTCTTTAGTTCCATCCAGGCTTATTCCCACCTCGGCAAAACCGATATCCTGCAGCTCCCTGGCTTCTCTGCCGGAAATCAGGGTGCCATTGGTGGACAGGGCAACTCTTAAACCCTTTTCGCGAGCAAAGCGCGCCAGTTCGAACAGGTCTTTTCTCATCATCGGCTCGCCGCCGGAAAACAGGATTACCGGCACATCAAAGTCGGCCAGGTCGCTGATAAAAGCTTTTCCGGCGGTCGTGTCCATTTCTTCCGCGGATTTCCGGTTGTTGGCGCTGGCATAACAGTGGATGCAGCTCAGATTGCACTGCCGGGTGCAGTTCCAGACCACTACCGGTCGTATTATCTCTTTCTTCTCGTAACGCAAATGGTCACCGGGACCGGCGATGTCACAAAGTAAACGCGTGATTGATATCATCCGTTTGTATCTCCATCAGGCTTGTCCCGAGTTCCGCTGCGGAGTTGCTGGTGCGCTGCCACCAGTGCCACCAGGGCTTCATCCAGGATATGGGCCACCAGCGGTATTGCGTCTACGACGCGCCCGGTAAATGCCTCTTTTTTCTTCATCAGGTGAGTTGCCGCGTTCATAATGGGGTCGCGGTGTACGATAAAAGCCTCTACTGAAGCGGTCAGTGGAAGTCCCAGCAGAGCCAGTAGTTCTCCCATTTCCCGGCCGATGTTCCGTGTCTGTTGCACGGTTTCTTCTCTCTTGGCAGGCTCGGTAATGTACTTGATAATCAGGTTAAGCAGAAACCTGTGCTGGTGTGCCAGGTTCTCCTGGGATTTTTCATTGAGCTGGCCGTACCAGGAAGTGGTGCTGAGTGACGTCCGTGCCAGCTCTCGGTGCGTTTGGGTGGTATCTTTCAGTTCGAAAACCAGGTCCTTGATACCCAGCATCTTCGGTTGCGAGCCGGTAAACTTCTTCAGTTCTGCTCTGGAATAACGGCGGTGCCCGCCCGGGGTGATAAAGGCCTTTATCTTGCCCTCATCTGTCCACTGGCGGAGTGCCGCCTCACTTACCCCCAGGACGTGGCTGGCTTCACTGATACTGACTAACGGCTTTTCCGCCAAAATATAGCTCCTCTGTAAAACGGGGACAGACTGAAACAGAATAAAGGAACGAGGCCGTCTCGTCGCCCTGTCTAAAATATTATGGAAATCTTAAAAAATCTCCAAAATTCTACAAAAATCTATATTAGTATAAACCATAAAACCACTGAATACAATGGGTAAAAGTACTTATTTTTACTTATTTTTCTGTGTCCTAAAATAAACAGGGTGTTAACGCTGGCAATGAGCCAATCGTCATTCATCTGGCAAAATTATTCCCGAAAGACAGGTAAAATAGCTTGACAACTTTTCTTATCGATGCTAAACTGGACTATTACCATAAACTTAGTCAACAATGGAGAACAGAAATTGAAACTTTCTACCCGGGGACAGTACGGTACTCGTGCCCTTTTGGACTTGGCGCTGCACAGTGGTAACGGACCGGTACCTTTAAAAGATATTGCCTCCCGACAGGATATTTCGCTTCACTACCTGGAGCATTTGATTGGTCCTCTGGTAACCGCTGGTATCGTCGGCAGCACTCGTGGTGCCAAAGGTGGTATTCAACTGAATAAACACCCGCATGAAATAAAACTGAGTGAGGTAGTCCCGCTTCTGGAAGGCTCGCTTGCCCTGGTCGAATGCCTTAATAACCCGGCAAGCTGCCCGCGCTATGACCAGTGTGTTACTCGTGAAGTCTGGGACCGCATGAAGCAGGCTCTGGATGAGGTTCTTGAATCGACCACGCTGCAGGATTTGGTCGAGCGCCAGTTGAGTAAAGAGCAGTCGAAAAAGGAAATGTATTACATCTAAATATCATCGGCCACTTCGGCTCAAACCAGCACAAGGAAACCGAGAATATGATAGACAGGTATTCAAGGCAGGTCCTCTTTCGCGAAATAGGTAAAGAAGGCCAAAAAAAACTGGGCGAAAGCAGTATCGTCATCATCGGCTGCGGCGCGCTGGGGGGCATAATCGCTACTTCCCTGGTCCGTGCCGGTATCGGTAAAGTAAAGATTATTGACCGGGACTTCGTTGAATACCATAATCTGCACCGCCAGATTGTCTTCGATGAAGAGGATGTTAAAAGCCAGACGCCCAAGGCCGTCGCCGCCGAGCGCTACCTGAAAAAAGTGAACTCCACCATTGATATCGAAGGCGTGGTCGCTGACGTGAACTACTCCAACGTTGAAGACCTTGTGCGGGGCGCTGATTTAATCCTGGACGGATTGGACAATCCGGAGACCCGCTTTACCCTTAATGACGCTGCCGTAAAACTGAAAATCCCGTGGATTTATGGGGCCGCTGTGGCCGCTTCGGGAATGACCATGAATATTATCCCCGGCGAAACTCCCTGCTTCCGCTGTGTCTTCCCCTCTCCCCCGCCGGCCGGTATTATCCCCACCTGTGATACGGCCGGAGTCGTCGGGGCCGCTCCTTTCATCATCGGCTCCCTGCAGTCCGCGGAAGCCATAAAAATACTGGTCGGCGCCCGGCAAGTAAGCCGTGAAGTCGTCGTTATTGACGTTTGGGAAGGTACTTTTGACCGCTTTAAAGTTGAATCACGCCCGGACTGCCCCGCCTGCCAGGGTAATTATGAGTTTTTACAGGTGCAGTTAGGCATCAGGACTACCCTGCTCTGCGGGCAAAATTCCGTGCAGGTCATCGACCCTAAAATGACCGGCTTATCGTTGGAGAAAATGGCTGCGCAGCTTGAACGGCGCGGCAAAGTTACCTGTATCGAGTCCACGTTGCACTTTAACGTGGACGCTAATGAAATGGTCATTTTCCCTGACGGACGCGTCATCCTGAAAAACAGCCTCGATGAGTCGCTGGCCCGGGAACTGTACGTCAGATACATAGATAATCAGCAGTAGTATTTAAGATAGCCTAAAGGAGAGAAGAATAAATGTCGGACAACACCTCAAAAGTGGAGAAACTAAAATTCCATACCATAGAGATTCCGAAACTGACCAGGGGAATCGCCAAAGACTCCACGGAGCTCATCGGTAATACGCCTCTGGTACAGCTGAACCGGATTACGGAAGGAGCGCAGGCTAGAGTTGTCGCCAAGCTGGAATCATTCAATCCCACTAGCAATGTGAAAGACCGCATTGGGGTGGCCATGATTGTCGATGCCGAATCGAAAGGACTTATCAATAAAAATACCGTCATCGTCGAACCCACCAGTGGTAATACCGGCATCGCTCTGGCGTTCGTCTGCGCCGCTCGCGGTTACCGTCTTATCCTTACTATGCCGGACACGATGTCGGTGGAACGCCGCCAGCTGCTCTCCTTCTTCGGCGCCGAGCTGGTGCTGACTCCGGGTGCGGAAGGGATGCCCGGCGCCATCCGGAAAGCGGAACAGCTGGTTGCGGAAAACCCCGATTATTTCCTGCCGCAGCAGTTTAAGAATCCGTCTAATCCTGAAGTGCACCGCGTGACCACTGCTGAGGAAATCTGGAGGGACACGGACGGTCAAGTGGATATCCTGGTCTCCGGCGTTGGTACTGGCGGCACGATTACCGGTGTTTCTGAGGTAATCAAACCGAGAAAACCGTCTTTTAAGGCTATCGCTGTTGAGCCGGTGGATTCGCCGGTCCTCTCCGGCGGCAAACCCGGCCCCCATAAGATTCAGGGGATCGGCGCCGGCTTTGTCCCCGACGTATTGAATACCAGTGTCATCGACGAGATTATCAAGGTCACCAATGAAGATGCCGGTGAAATAACACGGAGACTGGCCAGAGAGGAAGGTATCCTGGCCGGCATTTCTTCCGGAGCCGCCGTCTGGGCGGCCATCGAGGTGGCGAAGAGGCCGGAAAACAAGGGCAAGCTTATCGTGGTGGTCTTACCGGATACCGGGGAGCGCTACCTGTCTACCTGGCTCTTCCAGTCCACGTAGCACCGAAGGTAACGTTACCGTAAAGCATAAGTATCTGAAAGCTTTTAAGAGAAGGGATTAAAGATGGATCAAGAATTGGGAAAAGAAGCTCGCCGACTGAAAATGGACTTTGCCGAGCTCAAGAGCGGCGGATTTATCAAGCAGACCCAGAAAGACCTCTTTACCGTCCGGCTGCGCTGCCCGGCGGGGAAATTAACATCCCGGCAGTTGCATAAAGCCGCCGAGCTTGCTGAAAAATACGGCCGTGGGGAGTTGCATAATTCCTTTCGGCAGTCAATAGAAATCCCTTATGTTCACCACCAGCACTTTGAGGCTATCGCTGCCGAGCTGAAAGAAATCGGTTGGTCGATTGCCTCTTGCGGTCCTCGCGTCAGGGTACCCATCGCCTGTGCCGGCTGTACCTGGAACCCCAATGGCCTCATGGATACTCAGACCATGTGTCTGGAGGTGGACAAACGCTATTTCGGGACTGCCACCGGCCACCACAAATTTAAAATCTCCTTTTCCGGCTGTCCGATTGATTGTGCCCGGACCAGGGAGGCGGATTTGGGTTTTCAGGGAATAGTTGAGCCGGGATTAGTCGAGGAACTGTGTAACGCGTGCGAAATCTGTGTCGTTACCTGCCAGGAAAATGCCCTTGTCATGGTTAACGACCTTCCGGTAAGAGACCTGAGCAAATGCAATCACTGCGGCGACTGTATCAAAGTCTGCCCGGTAGATGCCATGATAGCCAAGAGGAAGGGATGGCTCGGCCGGGTAGGCGGCAAGCACGGGAAACACCCCCTTTACTCCTATGAGATAGCCCAGTTTGTCTCCGACGAACAGTGCTATCCGCTTATCGAGAAGACCCTGGAATGGTACCAGGCTAACGGTCAGGGCAGGGAGAGAATCGGGGCGGTGATTGCCCGCTTTGGATTACCCCGCTATCTTGAGGAGGTGGTAAGACCGCTGGGTCTGGAAATAATTGACCGGGCAGAAGATAGAAGAAAGTTCTGGGCGGGAGGCAACGTTTATTCATAGCCTCACCCGGGGCGGTAACCCTTGACGTTGATAGAATTGAAGGAGTTGACTTATGGATGACAAAATAGAACACGCCAAAGAACTGGTGGCCGAAGCGATAAGAAATTATCCCCGGATAGCCGTGGCTTGCTCCTTTGGCAAAGACAGCATGGTGGTCGTTCACATCGCCCGGGAGGTTGACCCGGACATCAAGATATTCGCCGTCATGACTCAGTACAAACCGGTCGAAACCTACGAATACCTCAAACTGATGAATAAAAAAATGAACCTGAACACCACCGTGTACATGGTGGCGGAAAGTGTTCCGGAAATTCTTCAGGACGACTCTATTGACATGGTGCTGTTGCCCCCCGGGGAGTTTAATCGGAAGTCCGCTCAGATTGAGGCAGTGTCGGGCAAAAAAATCTACATCTCGGACCCGGACGAATGCTGCCGATTGCTCAAGGTGGACCCCATCCGGGCTGCCGTCAGCGAGTTGGATGCCTGGATCTGCGGACTGAGAAATACCGAAGGCCGCACCAGGGTAGATTATCAGGAAGTGGAGCTTAAAGGCGGTCTCTTCAAAGTAAACCCGATTCTCACCTTCACCGAGGCCGAGATATGGCGGTACATGTCTGCCCACGGTATTGAGCCCCATCCCTGGTACGGATTGGGGTACCGCTCTCTGGGCTGCGCCCCCTGCTCGCATCCCGGCGGAGAGCATGAGCGGGACGGCCGCTGGCAGAATACCAGTAAATGTGGAGGAGAGTGTGGCATTCACACTCAAAACTTGAAGTGAACAAAGACAGATTACATAATAATAGACCGTCGGCTGCCCGGCCGGACCACCGGTTAAGGGTTTACGATGATATCACTCAGCTTATCGCCAGTCCGGAGAACCCGACGCCGCTGGTCAGGTTAAACGTGGTCAACTCGAATAAATCCTTCCAGATTTACCTCAAGCTGGAAAGATACAATCCCTTCGGTTCCATTAAAGACCGGATTGCTTACCCGATGCTGATGGCGTTATCGAGAGGCGACCGCACGGTGATTGAGCCTTCCTCGGGCAATACCGGTATTGCTCTTACCTGTGTGGCTAATGCCCTGGGGATACCGGTTGAGATTGTCGTCCCGGAGAAAATCCCGGAAGAAAAAAAGATAATGCTGAGGTTTTTGGGCGCCAAACTGACCGAGGCCGATGATGCCCTCTGCCCTCTGTATCCCACCGAGGGTGCCCGGGGTGTCGTCAACGCCCTGATAAAAAGCCCCGCCACGCGGGACAGCTATATCAGCCCCAACCAGTACGAGAATGAGCTTAATGTTCAGGCTCACTACCGTACCACCGGGCCGGAAATATGGCAGCAGACACAGGGTAAGCTCAACTATTTCTTTGCCGGCTTTGGCACCTGCGGCACCATCACCGGTGTCGGCCGCTACCTCAAAGAGCAAAATCCGGCCATCAAGATAATCGGTGTGGAACCGGCCGCCGCCGACCATAAATTACCCGGCATGAAGCGGATTTCTGACCTGAGTGAAGAATTCGTGCCGACTATTCTGGACCGGTCGGTAATCGACGATACCATTGCGGTCACCGACGAAAGCGCTTACCGCACCGCCCTGGAACTGGCACGGAAAGAAGGTATTCCCGTCGGGCCCACCACGGGCGCCATCCTTTCCGCCGCCCTCCGCTATACCGGCTCCGCGTCAGGCCTGGCGGTGGTCATCTCTCCGGACGACGCCTTCAAATATACCAGCTTCTACAAAGACATCCTGGAAACCAGTACCCGGGTAGTTGAAGAAGAGTATGATTTATGTGACCTGGTCTGTCCCGTTTCGAAAATGAGGGCGGCCGAAATTATCGATAACCTGGACGAGGGAGAAACCGTCAGTATCATACTGGGTGATACGGAAACACTGAAAAGTGTGGCTCAGGAGTTAAAAGCCAGGGGTATCAGACCGGAATTTGAGCGCCGGGATGGAAACAAGTTTGTCCTGACGGTTACCCGCTAATCGCGCTTGATGGATGGCTAAAAGACTGGCTTGAAAGGTGGATAACAAACGATGGTTCAACTCGAAAGCCGCCGGAGAAGCATTGTTAAAGCGCTGACGTGGCGAATTTTTGCTACTTTTGTTACAATGTCAGTTGTCTACGTCTTTACCCGGGAGCTGGTATTGTCGGCGGGTATCGGCCTTGCCGACACCACCATAAAAATATTCTTTTATTACTCACACGAAAGGCTCTGGGAAAGAATTCAGTTCGGCCGAAAGAAAGTAAAAGAAGACTATACGATATAATATCCTTCATACATCATTATATCATCGCTTGATTAATCAGTGAGGAGAGAGAATATGGAATTTGAGACGCTGGCCATCCACGCCGGGGAAAGGCCGGATAAAACTTATGGCGCCGTCGCCGTGCCCATCTACCAGACGTCAACTTTTGCCTTCGAAGACATCGGTAAGACCCGCGGTTTTGATTACTCACGTACCGGTAACCCCACCCGGAAGATACTGGAAGATACCATTGCCAGCCTCGAAGGAGGGAAGGCGGCCTTCGCCTTCGCCACCGGTATGGCCGCGGAAACGACCGTTATTCATCTGCTCAGCGCCGGTGACCACGTCGTCACCGGTGACGATATCTACGGCGGCACCTACCGGCTCTTCCAGGACGTGATGACTCGTTTCGGAGTTGAATTTACTTTCGTGCGCATGGACAGCCGCCGCAATATTGAAGCCGCCATTCGACCTAACACCCGGCTGCTGTGGCTGGAGACGCCCTCTAACCCGCTGCTGAATATCGTTGACCTTGAGATGGCCGTGGACGTAGCTAAAAAACATAACCTGTTGACGGCCATTGATAACACCTTTGCCTCTCCCTATTTCTTGAAACCCATTGAATTTGGCATTGACCTCGTCGTCCATTCCACGACCAAGTACCTCAACGGTCACTGTGATGTACTCGGCGGCGCCGTGGTCACCACCACCGATAACCTGACGGAAAGAGTCCATTTCCTCCTCAATGCGATGGGTACGCCGGCCTCCCCCTTCGATTCTTGGCTGGTGCTGCGCGGGATTGAAACGCTGCCCATAAGGATGGAACGTCATCAGGCAAATGCCTTTGCCGTGGCTGATTTCCTGGGCGGACATCCCGCCGTAAAAAAAGTATATTTCCCGGGACTTGAATCACACCCCGGCCACGATATCGCCCGGCGGCAGATGAAAGGGTTCGGCGGTATGGTGTCCTTCGAAATAAACGGTGGCGAAAAAGAGACCAATACCTTCCTCAGAAGCATCAAGCTGTTCGTCCTCGCCGAATCACTCGGTGGTGCCGCTTCTCTCTGTGCCCACCCGGCCACCATGACCCACGCTTCCATGCCGGAAGAGCATCGTCGGAAAGTGGGTATTACCACTGAACTGGTCCGGCTGTCTATAGGCCTGGAAAACCCCGGGGATTTGATTGAAGACTTAAAACAGGCGCTGGAGTCTAGCTAAGGAGCGGGATATGTCTTATGCCAGAGCTTTACGTTGCCGAAAATGCGGGCAGGAATACCCCCTCCAACCCCGTAGCAAATGTGATTTTTGCCTCAGTCCCCTTGAAGTCACTTATGACTACCAGGCCATGGCGGGCGTGGTAAGTCGTCAGAAAATTGAGTCCGGTTTAAAGAGCATGTGGCGCTATCGTGACCTGCTGCCGACGGAAGAAGCCGAGGTCGACGTGGGCACTGGTTTCACCCCTTTGATTAAAGCGGACAACCTGGGACGGGAGCTGGGACTGGACCGCCTGTATATCAAGAATGATTGCCTCAATCCCACCTATTCCTTCAAAGACAGGCCGGTCTCGGTGGCGGCTACCAAGGCGCGGGAATTCGGCTTTGATACCCTGGCCTGCGCCTCCACGGGGAACCTGGCCGCCAGTGTTGCCGCCCATGCTGCCAAGGCGGGTATGAAAGCCTACGTCTTTGTCCCCTCCAATGTGGAACAGGGCAAGCTGGTCGGCATCGCCATCTATAACCCGGTCCTGGTGCAGGTAGAAGGCAGCTATGACGATGTGAACCGCCTCTGCTCGGTAGTGGCCCAGAAATATAACTGGGGATTCATCAACGTTAACCTCAGGCCCTATTACGCCGAAGGCAGCAAGACGCTCGGTTTCGAAGTCGCCGAGCAGCTGGGATGGCGGGCACCCGATTGTGTCATTGCGCCCACTGCCTCGGGACTCATGTTTACCCGTATCTGGAAAGGGCTGGATGAACTGGCCATGCTCGGCTTGATTGAGCCGATAAATACCCACATGTTCCTGGCTCAGGCGGCGGGTAGTGCCCCCATTGCCAACGCCTTTGCTGCCGGCACCCTGCACGTGCATCCGGTGAAACCGGACACGATTGCCACTTCCATCGCCATCGGTAACCCGGCGGACGGTTATTACGCGCTCCAGGTAGCCAGGCAATCCGACGGTGGGGCCTGTACTGTTACCGACGAGGAAACCATCGCGGCCATGAAATTACTCGCCCAGACGGAAGGTATTTTCGCCGAGGCGGTTGGCGGCGTGGTCATCGGAGCTTTGAAAAAAATGACTGCCGCCGGAATGCTCAAGAAGGACGACCTGACGGTTGCTTTTATCACCGGTGCCGGCCCCAGAACTCAGGAAATCGTGTCTGACGTGGTACAGCCGCTAACCATAAAAGCGAATATGGAATCCCTTGAAGAGGCGCTTGGCGTGATCGCCTGAGATTAACAGATTATCCTCGACGACGCGTTGTACTATGAAAAGACAGGGAGGGATAAGATGTCCAGAAGGCAGGTAATGTTCACTTTTCCTCAGGAGCTGGTCACGGAGCCCCTTATCTTTGATTTGGGTCGGCAGTTCAATGTGGTGACCAGTATTCGCCGGGCCGATGTGTCGGAAAATAAGGGCTGGGTTGTTTTGGAATTGGAAGGAAACGAAGGAGATATCGAGCAGGGTCTGGCCTGGATATCCGGTAAAGGAGTCAGAGTCGACCCGGTTGATGGAGATATCGTCGAAGGCTAGTCGACTATTTCACCCTGCCGTTACGCCTCGGCCGCCTGCTGGCGGCTTCAGCACCTGCTGAGCCGGTCTCCCTGGAACCCGAACCGCCGGAATCCGATGTCGAACTTGAGCCGGTGTTACCGAAACCAGAACCGGAAGATGAAAGGATAACCCTGGCCAGCTTCATCCGTGAAGTTTTCGACGACTGGTTAACCAGGTCGGCCGGGATTGTCTTTATCCTCATCGTAGCCCTGGTTATTTTCAATATTTTCTCGGACCTTCCGGAGATGTATCCATTCTTCGGGGTTTTTAATTTCTCAATGGTGCCGGTACTGTTCATCGTCGGCGGCATCATCTTTATTCTGGCTATCCTGAGGAGTTGAATGATTGCCCATGATAAGACGTCATAGAAGACACCGTGAAAAACTGCTTTTTCTCATGTTTGCCGGTGCCATCGGCGTCATGTTACTGGTCATCGGGGGTTACCAGCTCATCGAGTTTAGTGACTCCACCGCCTTTTACGGCACTCTCTGCTTACCCGGACTCTCCGCATTCACGGGTGCTCTGCTCTGAGTGTCATGTCGGCTCCGGGGTAGGTTACCTGGCCAGGTCTAAGCTAAATGGTATTCCGCAGGTTTTTGCCGTCACCACCCCCACCACCCGCTCCGTCCCCGGCTTCGGTTCCATCCCCGGCTCCGTCTCCCATGCCGGCCCTTGCCCCCTTGCCGGCAGCTACCCCGCTGGCAATACCCCATGAGCTGGAAGGGCGTGACGACCTGCCTGCTCTGTCATCAGAGCGGTAGCCAGGCGGTTCCCGATGACCGCACCGGACGGGGCAATGAAACCTGCGCTTCCTGCCATCAACCGGAATAGCCGGGTGGTTCGGATGCCGTGTGTCCTGGCTTAATTAATAATTTAATGAGAATGGCACCGCGGGGGTGGTTTGACGACCAATTATATTGACACCGGGAATACCCTATGGTAGTATGCAGTATAGAAAAACGGGTTCCTCATCGTGGTATTTGTTCCGGAAGTTGGGCGGTGTGAAGATAGCGGATGAACTTTAATAAGCATTGGCAAGATATTCAAACCTTGTGAAAACGTGATTCACGCCACTGGCGGAATGGGCTTATGGTTAAGACTATCTCTGATTTGCCTTACACCCGCGCCGGCCGCCGTGTGAAATAGTCGGGTTGCTGGGAGGGTTGCTGCTCTAGTTGCGGCTCTTGCCAGCGCTCTGGGTAAATAACTGCTCGCGGAATTGGCAAACCAGGCTACAACATCCAGTAACCGTCGTCGATAGCGGACAATAACGCGATTCTGGAGTAAATAATGCTAAAGAAAAAGAAATTTGTTATTGGCGGCATTATCATCTTCCTGGCCATAGGCTATCTTGGATTCATGAGCTTCCAGAGTTCGGCAACGTATTACTATACGCTCACCGAGTTCGCTCAGCAAGGAGATTCCGTCAACGGCGAAAACGTTCGTGTCAAAGGCGATATTGCCTCCGGCTCCGTTGAAAAAGAACAGGCGGGACGCATCTTGAGGTTCATCCTGGTGGAAGGAACGGAAAGCATGCCGGTTTACTACCAGGGAGTTGTTCCGGATACGTTCAATGAAGATTTTGAAATCGTGATTGAAGGTAAACTCGGTGCGGACGGCGTTTTTGAAGCCCATACCATTATGTCCAAGTGCCCCTCCAAGTATGAGTTTGAGCCGGAAGATAATGGTTAAAAAAGGAATAGTGTGGCAGATATAGGCTATATTTCGCTATTATTGGCGCTGGGCGCGGCAATATATTCAGTATTTGTTTACATATTGGGGATAAGAAAAAAACACCCTGCCCTGCTCCAAAGCGCTCGGAACGGCCTTATTGCCGTCGGTGGGCTGGTTTCTGTCTCGGTGATGGTGATGCTCATTGCCATACTCACGCACAATTTCCAGATTGAATATGTCGCCTCCTATACCAGCCGTGACATGTCTCTGTCCTACCTGCTGAGCGCGCTATGGGCCGGAAATGATGGCTCACTGCTTTTTTGGGCGTGGCTACTTTCTATCTTTGCGGTTATCGTCGTGCTCCAGAAGCGCGATGTCGGCAAAGAACTGGTGCCTTGCGCCGCCACGGTTATCATGATTATCCAGATATTTTTCCTTATCCTGTTAGTTTCAATCTCAAATCCCTTTCAGGAACTCTCTTACCTTCCTGCTGAAGGCAGAGGTCTCAATCCATTACTCGAAAATCCCGGCATGCTGTTCCACCCGCCCACCTTGCTCGCCGGCTACGTTGGTTTCACCATTCCTTTTGCTTTCGCCATGGCGGCGCTGCTCACCCGCCGGTTAGGTGACGACTGGATTGTGGCCATCAGGCGCTGGACGCTGCTGGCCTGGCTCGTGCTGGGCGTTGGCAACCTGATTGGCGCCTGGTGGGCTTACGTTGAGCTCGGCTGGGGTGGTTACTGGGCCTGGGACCCCGTGGAGAGCGCCAGCCTGATGCCCTGGCTGGTCGCCACCGCTTTCCTGCACTCGATAATGATGCAGCGAAGGCGCGGAATCCTCAAAATCTGGAATATGGTACTCATAATTATCACCTTCAACCTGACATTATTCGGCACTTTCCTCACCCGGAGCGGTGTTCTCGCCTCGGTGCATACCTTTTCTGACTACACTCTCGGGCCGTTCTTTCTCACCTTTATCGGCCTCTCCCTCTTCATCCCGCTCGGCTTGCTCTACTATCGGAGTAACGAACTGCAGGGCGAAGCCGAGATGGAGTCGCTCGTTTCCCGGGAAAGCACCTTCCTCTTCAATAACCTGCTCCTGGTCGGCGCCGCTTTCGCCGTCTTTGTCGGCACCATTTTCCCGCTCGTCTCTGAGGCCGTGCGCGGCGTTAAAGTCACCGTCGGGCCCCCCTTCTTTAACCAGGTAAACGGGCCCATCTTCCTGGCCATCATTCTGCTCTCCGGTATCTGCACTCTCATCGGCTGGCGGCGGGCTTCAATCCGTAACCTGGTTCGTCATTTCCTCTGGCCTCTGGTCGCGGCGGTGGTTTTAGTGGTCGTGCTTCTCATCGCCGGTGTAACCAAGCTTTACGCTCTCATCGCCTTATCCATCAGCGCCTTCGTCTTCTTTACCATCCTCTACGAATGGTTCCGGGGCACCCGGGCGCGCCACCGGGTGAGGGCGGAGAATTATTTCAAGGCATTCTGGGGACTGGTTATGAACAACCGGCCTCGCTATGGCGGCTATATCGTTCATATTGCTATCATCATCATCGCCGTCGGCGTTACCGGCTCTTCCCTCTACGGGACCGAAAAAGAGGTAACCATCGTTCCCGGTGAGTCTATGACCATCAACGACTATACCCTCACCTTTCAAAACATTGATAGCTATGAAACCGAAAGTAAAACCACCGTTACCGCCACCCTCACCGTTGAAAACAACGGCCGGTTGCTCGGTAAACTGACCCCGGAAAAATATTTCCATCGCAGTTATGACCAGGCCGTAACCGAAGTCGCTATCCGCAGCACCCTCGTCGAAGACCTCTATGTTATTCTTATCGGCTGGGAAGATGATGGCACCACCTCTTTTAAAGTAATGGTTACTCCACTGGTCAGCTGGATATGGATTGGCGGAATAGTCTTCACCGCCGGAGGGTTGATCGCCTTCTGGCCGGAGAGGAGAAAGACGCCGTCTAGGAGTAAGTTGGGGTAAGCGAGGCATAAACCATGAAAATAAGAGGCATGTTAAGCACCTTGCTGCTCGTTCTGTTCGTTGCCTTTCTCCCCGCCCGGGCCAGCGCGGCAACGGTAGGCGATATCGCTTCTCAGCTTATTTGCCAGTGTGGCTGTACCCTGGTTCTCAATAACTGTACTCATGAGGAATGCCATTCCCGGGAAAACATGACCAACCTGGTTGCGCAGCAACTGTCTCAGGGACAATCGGATGAGCAGATTATCCAACTCTTCGTTACCCAGTACGGCGAGCAGGTGCTGTCGTCACCCCCCAAGAGAGGATTCAATCTGACGGCCTGGATTTTACCCTTTGCCGCCATTCTGGTGGGCGGTGGAGTCATCTATTTCCTGATCAGGAGATGGGTGAGAACAGGCCAATACTCCACGGTAGCGGTGGACACCGAAAGCGATGCCGCCGACGATGAATACGAACGCAAACTTGAAGAAGAACTGAAGTCCTTTTCCGAAGGGAGTTTCCGATGACCGTTTTTATCGTTTTAGTATTGACGGTGGCCGCCTTTGCCTTTATCGTTTATCCCTTTTTCAAACGGAAGTTTGGCATCGTAGATACGCCCCGGGACACCGAACTGCAGGAACTGCACTCCCGCCGCGATACTACTTACTCCATGCTTAAAGAACTGGAGTTTGATTACCAGTCGGGCATCCTGACCGAGGAAGACTACCGGGAACTGGAGAAAAGATATAAAAGAAAAGGGATATCGATTCTGAAAAACATTGACCAGTTGGGTGAAGGGGCCGACCTGGATGACGATATCGAAGCACAGATAAAGAAAATGCGCCGGCCGGAAAGCGAGGCACGCTTCTGCCCGCAGTGCGGGGAGAAATACCGGGCAGGCGACCGCTTTTGCACCCACTGTGGCACACGTCTGAATGGGAAGGAAGATAGTGTTTAAACGGATTATGTTATTCATGGCCGTACTGAGCCTGAGCCTTGGTATCACCGCTCCGGCCATGGCCGCCGAAGATGGAAACGGCGTCATTGAAGGCCGGTTAATTAACCGCACTGAGGGCGGCAGCAGCGTTGTCGACCAGGACATTGAATTAAAAATCTACCGGAATGACTCGGAAGCTGACTCTTCCTCGACCTCGACCGATGAGGAAGGTAAATTTGTTTTTGACGGCCTGTCCACCGAAAGGGAGTACAGCTACGAACTGACCGTAAACTACCAGGAAGCCGACTATCAAAGTGACCGGCTTTATTTTCTGGGTGGGGAGACCAGCCTGCCCGTAGAGATAGAAGTCTATGATTCCACCACCAGCCCGGACGCCATCAAAATACAGCAGGCGCATACCGTCATCTATACTGACCCGGAAACCCTGTGGGTGGAAGAGTTTTTCCTCTTTATTAACCAATCTGACCGCACCTATATCGGTACGGAAGGTACCCTCGGCCCGGGAATCAGGCAGACACTCCAGTTTTCTTTGCCGGAGAATGCCCTGGAACTGCAGCCGGCCGGTGAACTGATGCAGTGCTGCGTTTATGGTACCGAGACCGGTTTTGTCGATAGCATGCCCTTTTTCCCCGGGGGCAAAGAGATTTCCTATGCTTATAAGATTGAGTACGGCCCCAAGGTACATACCTTCTCCTGGAAGGTGAACTACCCGGTGGCCAAATACGACCTTCTGGTTCAGGGCACGGACAGCGTCATCAGCAGTGACTGGCTCACGCCTGACCAGCCCATGGATATCAGCGGCGTTTTGTTTAACCATGTCTATGGTGAAGGGTTTACCCTGGGCGATACCGTAGTTTTTGAGATTTCTGGCTTGCCAGAGGTTGACAATCAGAATATAATCTTATGGGTTGTCCTGACGGTAGTGGCACTCGGTTTCGGCTTTGGCTTCGTCCTCTTTCGCCGAAACAAGAAAGTTCAGCCCGTCCGGGTAGGAAACAACCTGGAGCAGCAGAAACAGAAACTGCTGGTCGAGATTGCCCGATTAGACGACACTTTCGAAAGTGGCAGCATGAGCCAGAAGGCATATAATAAAATGCGAGCCGAAAAGAAAGCGAAGCTCCTCTCGTTGATGCAAAGGGCAAAAGGTAAGAGTGGCAACAGGTAATGGAAGAATCCGGTTCGGCTTCCCCATCCCGGGCAATCACTGTCCATGGACTTACCAAGTCTTTCGGTAATCACCATGCTTTAAAAGGAATAGACTTTGAGGTAAGCCGGGGAGAGTCGGTCGTTATCTTTGGACCTAACGGAGCCGGCAAGACTACCCTGATAAAGATTCTGGCCACTATCATGAACCCGTCTTCCGGACGGATATTGGTCGATAACCTGGACCTCAAAGACCATGCCATAAAGATTCGCCGCTCGATTGGTATCGTCACCCACCAGACGTTTCTTTACGGGAACCTCACCGCCCGCGAAAACCTGGAATTCTACGCCCGTATGTATGACGTGCCCGACCGTCAAAAGCGCATTCGAGAACTGGTGGCACTGGTCGGTATGGCCCACCGCCTCAACGACCGCGTGGGCACCTTTTCCCGGGGTATGCAGCAGAGACTCTCTATTGCCCGTGCCCTGCTCCACAGGCCATCCCTGATGCTGCTTGATGAGCCGGAGACGGGCCTTGACCAGGAAGCCAACGCCATGCTCTGGGAAGCCCTGCGCAGCGGCGAAACCGGGACCACTCCCACCATTATTCTTACCACCCACAGCCTGGAGCGCGGACTGGAACAGTGTAGCCGGCTTCTTATTCTGGTGCAGGGACAAATCACCTTTGAAGGGTCAAAACAAGCCCTGAAACTGGACGACCTGAAGAGGCTTTACCGGCATCACACTGGAGTGAATGCGTGAAATACTGGCAGAAAATCATGACCGTCACCTGGAAAGACACCATCGCTGAGATGCGCACCCGGGAAATTATCTCCTCAGTGCTCGTTTTTACTCTCCTGGTAATCGTGATTTTCAACTTTGCTTTCGGGACCAACCAGACAACTTTAAATTTGGTAGCCCCGGGTATCCTCTGGGTTACTTTCACCTTCGCCGGCGTTCTTAGCCTCAACCGGGCCTTTGTCCCCGAAAAAGAGCAGGGTTGTCTTGAAGGCTTGATGGCCTGCCCGGTTAGTCGGGAGGTTATCTATGTCGGTAAAATGCTGGCCAGTCTGCTCTTCATGCTCATTATTGAAGCCATTGCTCTGCCCATCTTCGCCTTTCTCTTTAATTTGCCCGTCCTGTCTCTGCAAATAATCGTCATCACGGTACTGACTACCATCGGATTTGTCACCGTCGGCACTCTCTTCTCGGCTCTGGCGGTGAATACCAAGGCGCGAGAGATGATACTGCCCATCCTTTTCCTGCCCGTGGTCATCCCCATTATTATTAGTGCCGTGCTGGCCACCGGGACGGCGCTGGCCGGCGGCTCATGGAGTGAACTGGCTTCCTCGCTTCAAATTATCGCTGTCTTTGATGTAATATTTCTGGTAGTATCGTTTCTGGTTTTTCCCTATGTCATCGAAGAGTAGTCATGCCCGAAAAGGAGGATGAATTATGCTCAGAAAATTGTTAGTATGGCTCGGTGTGACCCTGATGGTGTTTTCCTTGTTCCTCGTCTTCGTTTACGTTCCCACGGAGAGGACCATGGGTATCGTGCAGAAAATCTTTTACCTCATGGTGCCGATGGGCTGGTTGGCAATACTCTCCTTCCTCATTATTTTCGTCGGCAGTATCTTCTACCTCGCTAAGAAGAGCCGCCGGTGGGACAACCTTGCTTTCTGCGGGGCTGAAACGGGGCTGGTCTTTACCACTCTGGCTTTGATTATAGGGTCTATCTGGGCAAAACCCATCTGGGGAGTCTGGTGGACCTGGGAACCTCGCTTAACCGCTACCCTGGTTCTCTGGTTGATTTACATCGCTTATTTTATGGTGCGCTCTTTTGCCTCGGAAGAATACCGGGGGGCAACCTTTGCCGCCGTCGTTGGCATTGTCGGCTTCGTTGACATCCCCATCATTATCCTGTCCACCACCCTCTGGCGGGGGATGCATCCCGGGCCGATTATTTTTCAGGGCGGACTGGAACCTGCCATGCTCTTCACCTTGCTGGTCAGCCTGGCGGCCTTTACCGTTTTATATGTTCTTATCCTTACCCAGCGTGTTTCACTGAGAAATGACCAGATGGAATTAGCCAGATTGAAGGAACTATACCATTAACCGGTAATACTTGAAAGGAGAAGTATCGTTATGGAAAATACGGGATTTTTACTTGCGGCTTTCAGTATCGTCTGGGCGGTCGTCTTCGGTTACATCCTTCTCATGGTTAACCGCCAGCGCAAACTCCGGATAGAAATCGCCTCACTGAAAGCAACATTGAAGGAAAAAGGAATAGAATAGGCCCCGGGGGTTCCCCGTGACGGCTGGCGCCCTGGCTCTGGCCGGCCGCCATCATTTTATAGCGCCGCCGGCGGGTACGGAAAAGGTCAGGATGAGGATAAAAAAATCACAAGACCTTTCCATCAGTATCCTCGATGAGATAAACAAGCTGATTTATGAACTTCGCCCCTCACTCCTTGACGATTTGGGACTGGTGGCGGCGGCACGCTGGCTGGCGGGAAACAACCTGGAGACCGCCGGGATAAAAGTGGATTTTAAGACGGTCGGCAAGGAGAAGCGGTTACCATCTCAACTGGAAACAACCCTCTTCAGGGTCATCCAGGAAGCGGTGACCAATATCACCCGGCATGCCGGCGCCAAAAACACCAGTATCAGCTTACAGTTCAAGCGGAGCCTGATCCGGGTCAGTATCAAGGATGACGGTAAAGGCTTTGACGTCGAGGAAGCGATAACTTCTAGAGACCGCCCCCGGGGACTGGGCTTACTCGGTATGAAAGAGAGAGTTGAACTGGCGAAAGGTACTTTAAGCATACGTTCACGGGCCGGTTACGGGACGCAGATCAGCATTGAAATTCCGTTAAAACAGGCAGTCGATAACTGGTGAAAATACCCCTATCTCCGGTGCCCCACCCGCCGGTCAGGTTAGCGCCATAGACGTCTACCCGGATTCTCTCTTATGCCCACGCCTCAGGAAAATACTGGATAGTCGCGTCTGGAATTACGGCCACCTTTGCCTTCTCTCCGTATTCGCTCCGGAGTTTATGAATCACCTCCGGCCACGCCTTTGCCCAGTTAATCATGTCGGGCGGCGCCAGCCAGTCGGCGCCCACCCGGTCGGCGTACTGGGCAAGCACCGTCAGACGCTTTGTGCCGGCGGGTAGTCCGGTAGGCACCCCCTCCGGACCTTTCGTTTTCCAGCCCCGGCCGCCAAACTTCTTACCGAAACTCCGCAGCAGGTAGTGGTGTATCTGGCCTTCCGGGGTAATGGCGATAACCACCATATCGCCGCCCGTCTTGGGCAGCATCGGCGAGGCTACCATCGGCGCCAGCAACATCTCGTTTGCCTTGGAGAAGCAGTTAGCGATGACGATGTCCGCATCACGCACCATGGCTGTCTCGTAATGCTTTCTGGCCAGTTTTACCCCCTCCGTGAATTCGGCCAGCGGGTCACCCACGAACAGGGCGGTTACTTGTCTCTTTAAGTTAAGGATGGCGTCCACCTTAATATCCAATCCGGCCAATTGGGCGGTCTCGATGATATCCTGCATCAGGTCGTTTTTGGCCAGTTCTCCGGCGTGTACATCGGGAGAGCGCCCCAGCCGGCCATGGTTAGCGTCTATCGTATCCATGGCAGCGACCCCGGGCATGATTATCTTGCACCCGCCGCCAAAACCGAATGGGTGCGGGACGATGGCGCCGATGCCGATGGTAAGGTCGCAGGCCATGAACTCGCTGTTAATGGCGACTGGTGTCCCGTAACTGGTCTTACCGATTGGTGTGCAGTTCTCGTACGGGTTGTGGTTGTAGACCATGAACCGGTCCATAACGTCCTCCCCCAGCTTCTTCCTGAAGTCAATACCGTTCATCGTCCCGTGCGCCCCGATGGCGGCAATGAAGCGTATGTTATCATCCGGAATGCCCGCCGACGCCAGTTCCTCCAGGATAAAGGGTATCAGGTCGGCGCTCGGTGTTGGTCGAGACATGTCATCAAAAAGTATGGCCACTTCTTGCTTCCCCTCGGCCATTTCCCTTATCGTCCGGGTGCCGATAGGGTTGGCGAAGGCTTGCCTGATACCAGCCTCGTTCAGTGGCGGCGCATCCTGTCCTTTCATCTTGCAGACGGTTACGTCCCACGATTCGGGAAAGTCCAGTTCAAGTTCTTCATCACCGTACCAGGCCAGTATTGGTATGGTTACCTTTTTCGTATGGCTCACTTTCTTACCTCTCTAATCTGTAATTCACTCCGCTCACTCCGTATCCGGTGTTTTATTTTTGTCTTTCTCCGCCAGGTAGTCCGAAGCGCGCTATAAAAATTCTTTTTCAAAATCGCCCAGCGCGTCATCCAGCATATCGAAGGCGGCGTCAATCTCGCCTTCGGTGATGATAAAAGGCGGCGAGACCAGGAAAGTGTCTCCTCTCACCCCATTATCCACCCCGGTGGTCGGGTAACCCATGCACCCCTTGTCCATCGCTATCCGCTGGAAGCGGTTGGCCGCTCTTAGTGTCGGGTCGAAAGGCTCCTTCGTCGCCTTATCCTTCACCAGTTCGATGCCCATGAGCAGTCCCTTGCCCCGGATATCTCCTACCACCGGGTGTCCGGACAGCTTCTCTCTGCCTTTTTTAAAGAAGTATTCTCCCAGCCGGGCGCTGCGTTCCACCAGCCCTTCCTTTTCGATGATGTCGATTACGGTCAGGCAGGCTGTCGCCGATACCGGGTTGCCCTCCATGGTGAAACCGTGGATAAAGCTGGCCCCTTTCTCGGTGAACACTTCCCCTATTTTCCGGTCGATAATCGCCACCGCCATCGGCGTGTAGCCGCCGGTCATTCCCTTGGCTGAGGTGATGATGTCCGGTTGTACTCCCCAGTGCTCGATGCCGAACCACTTGCCGGTACGGCCGAAACCGCAGATAATCTCGTCGTCGATGAAAAGGACGTCGTGTTTATCGCAGATTTCTCTTATCATCGGATAGTACTCCGGCACCGGGACCATGCAGGCGGTGCCCGCACCGCCGATAGATTCGGCGATAAAGGCGGAAACGTACTGGGCGCCGACCTGGTTGATAATCTCGTCCAGGGCGCGGGCGCAGCGGATTTCACAACCGGGATAGGTCGTATCGTAAGGGCAGCGGTAGCAAAGCGGCGAGCCTATCTTCGGCCACTGGTGCAGCAGAGGGTTGAACTTGAGGCGGCGTCCGGTGTGCCCGGACGCGGATAGCGCCCCCAGCGTCATACCGTGGTAACTTTGCCATCGTGATATCACCATGTGTTTCTCCGGGTTCCCGTTCTCCACGTGGTACTGGCGGGCAACTTTTATGGCGGTCTCGTTGGCCTCTGAGCCGCTGTTACAAAACTGGCACATGGTCAGGTTGGATGGGGAAACCTCGATGATTCGCTCGGCCAGAGCCAGCAAAGGCTCATTCAGCCAGAAACCGCGAAAGAAAAAAGAGACCTTCTTCATCTGTTCCATCATGGCGTCTCTTACTCTCGGGTCGCCGTGTCCGATGGAGACCACGTGCGGGCCGCCGCTGAAATCAAGATATCTTTTACCTTCCTGGTCGAAAAGATAGACTCCTTCGCCGTGGTCGCAAATCACCTGCGGCAGCAGCGGACCGTGCACCGTGCCGAAAACGTTGCCGGCTTTCTGCTGGGCGGCTTCTAACCGGTCTGGCATCCTGTCTCCACCTCGCTGTTAATTATTTCCCGTTTACGCTGGAACCTGTGATACCATAGACATAATGGCTGTTTTCTTAAGTCGGGTAAATGCCCGGCGGCTAATGCTGCCGGCAGGCACCGGTCTCAACGGTAGTCCTACCGCCGATATTAAGATAATGGCCGTAAGTTGTCAACTATTAAGATAATGGCCGTAAGTTGTCAACCTGACACCGGCGGTTTTAATATGTTTGTTGTTCTGATTTTCAATTGACTGGCCGTTTGCCTTCTGATAACATGTACAACGGATAAGGAGGGATAGATGGCAGCAGAGAGTAAATATGAGCGATTAAGTGAAGCGATAATAGAGGGGGACGGCGGCAAGACGTTAGCTGCCATTGAGGAAGCGTTACAGGGAGGCATGGCGCCGGGGGAGGTTATCGAAAAAGGGCTGACCCCGGGGATGAAAGAAGTCGGGGAACGGTTTGCCCGCTATGAGATATACCTGCCGGAGATGATGATGGCCGGGGAGGCCTGGGAGCAGGCGATGAAGGTACTGGAGCCGAAGCTGCTGGCCGCCGGCGGGGAGAAAAAGAAAGCCGGCCGGGTGGTCATCGGCACGGTCAGTGGTGACGTGCACTCGATAGGCAAAAACATCGTGGCGGCGATGTTAAAGATGAACGGGTTTGAGGTATTTGACATTGGCATCGACGTGGCGTCGTCGGTATTTGTCACCCGGGCTGAGGAGGTAGGGGCGGACATTATTGCCGCCTCGGCGCTGATGAGCACCACCATGCCGCAGCAGCGAGACATTATCGAGCACCTGGAAGCCCGTGGAGTGCGTGACAAGTACACATTTCTGGTGGGCGGTGGTTCCACCAGTCAGGAGTGGGCGGACAGCATCGGCGCTGATGGCTACGGGCGGACGGCGGGAGACGCGGCGGCATTGGCCTTGAAAGTGATGGCGGGTAAGAGTTAAAGGAGAGACTTAAAAGTGGTGGCGGGTACAAAGTTAAAGGAGAGATATATAGATGCTTAGTTTTGCGGCGGTAGTTGACCGCGCTTTAAGCGGGCCGATATGCACGGAGCGGGATTTTGAGTTGGGGATTTTTGTGCCCAACCTGCGCCGGGTAGTTGAGAAATATGATATTAAGTATGACCCGCAGAATCCGGTACCGGCGGACGATGATTTAGCCGACCGGGTATGGGAGGCAGGGCTGGAGTTCCTCACCGAGACGGGTGTTTACTGCACGGATACGGAGCGGCGGATACTGTTCACGAGGGAAGAGATAGAGGGGGCGTTAGCCTTCGGGCCCCGTGGCAACACCTTTGGTGAAGGTAAAGACGCCAAAGTAATGCCCCGTCGTCGTCCTGAAGACGAGACTCCGCCCTGGTGCTCGGTGGGCCCCACTTCCTCCCCCCTCTCCAGCGAACAGATTTACCTCAGCATCGTCAAGGCTCACGCCGAGAACCCGCTGGGAAACTCCATTACCATTCCCTGCCTGACCATGGTGGACGGCCGGCAGATAGTGGCCGGCAGCCCCTTGGGCATAGAAGGCGCCATCCGGGCGGTGCTGCTGACTCGCGAGGCAATGCGCCGGGCCGGTCGACCCGGCATGCCCATCGTCAACGGCGTCACTACCGCCGCCAGGTCTCAGGAGCATATCGCCGCCCATCGCTTTGGCCTTCGCCAGTCTGATGCCATGGAGATAGGCACCACTCACGAGATGAAGATTGATTTCGATTCTTTGAACAAGATTGCCTTTTCGCTGGCCGCCGGCAGTCTCGTTTTTGCCGAGAACGGCGTTATCCTGGGTGGTCTCGCCGGCGGGCCGGCCGGTGTCGCCGTGGTCACCGCCGCTTACAATCCGGTGGATATATTAGTCCTGCGCGGCGCCGTCCAGCACCCCTTCCCCACCCACTTTGACCTTGGGGTAACTTCCACCCGGGACACCATCTGGCCGCGCAGCCTGGCCAACCAGGCAATCACCCGTAACAGCTCCCTGCCGGTGGTCAACGTTGGCTACTCCGGGGCCGGCCCGATGACCAAGATGCTCTATTACGAGCACTCGGCATGGGTCATTGCCTCCGTCGTCTCCGGTGGCTCCATCGAGGTCGGCGCGTCGGCACGCGGCACGACCCTTGACTACACCAGTCCCATCGAACCACTCCTCGCTTCTGAGGTCGCCCATGCCGTGGCCGGGATGAGCCGTCCGGAAGCCAACAAGATAATCAATGTCCTCCTGGCTAAGTACGAGGACAACCTGCGCAACCCGCCTGCCGGCCAGCGTTACCAGGAATGCTTTGACGTGGCCAGCGGAACCCCCACCGCGGAATGCGCTGCGCTTTACCGCGAGGTCAAGCAGGAAATGGCGGATGAGTTCGGCCTGAAATTTAATCCTGTCTCGCCCTATGCGTAGTCAATAACTTATGCTGAAGGGATAATTTGAGCCATGTCTGAGCGATTGGATGCCGCTAAAAAAGCGCGTACCAAAGTATTTGGTGTTTTATCCTCCCTGCCCGCCGAACGTATCTGCGACCACGGTGAAGGGGTTTACCTCTTTGACCAGGACGGCCGGCAGTACATTGATTTTTCCGGCAGTCCCATGGCCTGTTGTCTCGGGCATGGCGACCAGCGGATAACCCGCGCCGTCACCGAACAGATGCAGAAGGTAAGTCTCTGCTTCAACACCTACTGGATTAATGAACGTGAGGGAGAACTGGCCGAAAGAGTCCTCCGCCGTGCCCCGCGGAACATGGCGCGCTGCCAGTTTCTCAACAGCGGCTCGGAAGCCACCGAATCGGCCATCAAGCTCGCCCGCCAGTACCACCTGGAAAACGGGCAGCCGGGAAAATACATGGTTATCTCCCGCTGGCAGAGTTATCACGGCATGACCCTGGGCGCGCTTTCCGTAACCGGATTTTCCAGCCGCCGGGATAAGTTTACTCCCCTCCTCCAATCCTGGCCCAAGATAGATGCGCCGCTTTGCTACCGCTGCCCCTACGATATGACCTATCCGGGCTGCGAAGTCCGCTGCGCCCGCGCCCTGGACGATATTATCAACCAGGTCGGCGCCCAGTACGTCTCCGCCTTTATCGCCGAACCAATCGGCGGCGCCGCCAGCGCCGCAATGGTGCCCGTGCCGGAGTATTATCCCCTGATAAGAGAAATCTGCGATAAACACGACGTCCTGTTCATCGACGATGAGGTTATCTGCGGTTTCGGCCGCACCGGTAAATGGTTCGGCATCGACCACTGGGGGGTACAACCGGACATCATCACCATGGCCAAAGGAATGACCGGCGCCTATACCCCCCTGGCTGCCATACTGGTTTCCGACCGTATCGTCGGCGTTTTTGAGCAGACCGGGGGCAAGTTCATCAATGCCTTTACCACCGCCGGAAATCCGGTTTCCTGCGCCGCCGGCATCGCCGTGGTCGATATTATAGAGAATGAAGGACTGGTCGAACGCAGTGCCCGGTTAGGTGAGTACCTGCACCGGCGTGCCCGGGAGAAGCTCTCTCATCACCCCGTGGTCGGTGATATTCGCGGCCGGGGTATGCTTATGGGAGTAGAGCTGGTCAGGGATAAGGCCACTAAGGAACCTTTTGACTCTTCCCTGCTGGCCGGTTCCCGCGTGCATCGTCTGGCTATGGAAAAAGGGTGTATGGTCTTCCCCACTTCCGGCTTTGTCCATGGCGTCCGGGGAGATGCCATCATGATGGCGCCGCCTTATATTATCACCGAGGCGCAGATTGACGCCGCTCTTGATATGGTAGACGAATCGCTGGCTGACTTCGCCCAAGAAATTGCCGGGTAAGTCTGGTTTCCAAAAGGGGGTTATCTCCCCGGTTTTATCGCCGCTTCCGTTACGGAGTGGCTCCCATGTGATGGATTAATTCGATGGTATCCATCAGGCCGTCCCCTCCCTTGATGGTGTCCAGATTGACGAAGGTTTCCGTCCTCAGGATGCTGGGAATAGCCGATATTTCCCGCTCGATAAACTGGGCCAGTTCCTCGGGCGATTTGGTAACCACGATAGCCATCAGGTCGTATCGGCCGGTGACAAAAGCCAGGTAGCAGATATGCTTATTCTTGGCCAGCTTTTCGGCAACTTGTCTCAGGTCCTCCATCTTGACCTGGATTCCCGCGATGCCGATAAAGCCATAACCCAGCTTTCGCATGTTTGGTACCGCCACTATCTTGATGAGGTTCTTACCCAGCAGGTTCTTTATCCTTTTCCGTATCGTGCCCTCAACGACTCCCATTTTCTTTGCCAGTTTAACGTAGCCCTCCCGGCCATTTTCCTGCAATTCAATAATTAATTTTCTGTCTAGGTCATCAATCATTATCTTCTCCCTGGTTCTTTCGAGTTTGGATTATAGCAGGCACTCCCTTATAAGTCAAGAAAATATTACGCATAACGTAAAAATATTAGCTGGATTGTTAGGGAAACCGCTTTTTCGCCTGGCGATAATTGTGCGGTATCTTGATTTGACAAAAATCCCCGTTTAATGTTAAGAAGTGGCATATACCAATTGCCTTATTTTCACGTTCAACCTGCCTGTGAACATTTAAAGCAAGGCCCTTACCGTGTAGAATATTCAGCATTGTGGTATGTATCGTATATAATACTTGACAATAACCGATAAACGTAATACTAATGCCAATATATGACTTGATAAATGTAGGAAAACGTGATGAATAATATGGCGTGAAAATGTCATGGCCTGGCCGCGCTGCGGGCTGAGAAGGGCTGAACTCGCCTGTCGGCGAGTTCGGAAAAATGTAGCTCTGTTTTTGAATCCCGGCAGGCAGTAAATAAATACGGATGGAGAATCAAATGAAATCTGACGATGTGGAAAAATTGGTCGCTACGGCAAAAAAGTATTTGTGGCCGGCATTTGCCCGGGACGCCTCCTTCTTCGGCCGTCCGGTATCTATCATTAAGTCCGCTGAGGGACGTTATTTTCTGGACAGCTTTGGCAACCGGTTGCTTGAACCTAACTCGTCCGGTGGCGCGGCTCCCCTCGGCTATAACCTCCCCGAGCTTATGCAGGCCGTCTCCGAGCAAATGAGCCTGATTATCAACACCACCCCCAGCCTCTTTGCCCCCACCGAGCCCATCGTCTGGCTCGCCGAGAAGATTGCCCATATTTCGCCGGGTAATCTGACATACACCATCTTTGGCAGCAATGGCACGGACGCTAACGAGGCGGCGGTGAAAATAGCCCGCCATTACTGGAAAATAATGGGCAAAGCTACCAAGTACAAGGTGCTTCACCGCTACCCGGGAGACTATCACGGCTTCAGTCTCGGCATGTCCAGTGCCAGCGGTCATTCTTTCCGGCGGACGGCCTTTGAACCGCTCATGGCCGGTTTTGTCGCTTTTCACGCCCCTAACTGTTATCGCTGTCCGTATAACCTGACCCATCCGGAGTGTGACCTGCTCTGTGCGGAAGAGTTCCGCAAAGTGGTTGAGTTTGAAGACCCGTCCACCATTGCCGCCCTCATCAGTGAAAACACCAATACCGGTCTGGGGATGGTGCTGCCGCCCCCCGGCTACATGCAGAGAATGCGCGAGATTTGTGACCGGTATGAAATCCTCATGATTCTGGATGAGATAATTACCGGTTTTGGCAAGACCGGCGTCTGGTTTGAATGTGAAAAGTATGATATCGTCCCGGACATGATTGCCATGGGAAAAGGCATCGTCTGGGGCTGCGGCCCTCTGGCGGGGACGCTGGTCAGGGGTGACATTACCGAGGTATTTACCGGCGCCAATGCCTTGCAGCACGGTTTTACTTTTGGCGGCCTGGGTTACCTGGCCGCCGCCGGTCTCGCCGGTATCAAATACGTCGAAGAACATAATCTGCTGGCCCGGGCGTCTCAGATAGGTGACATAATGTCACGGGAGCTCGGTGCCATTAAGGACCGCTCAAAGATTATCGGTGACGTCCGTGTCAACGGCGTCCTCGCTGGCGTCGAGTTTGTCCGCGACAAGAGCACTAAAGAGCTTTTCGTCGACCGTGCCGCCGTGTCCAACCTCATCGTCAAGGTGGGCATGGAAAACGGTGTCCTGCTGCCCTGTTCCACCTGGTATGGAGATATCCTGATGTTGATGGTGCCGATGACCATGACCGATGACGAGTTGGGTATGCTCTTTAACGCCATCGAAAAGGCGACTGCCGAAGTAGAACGTCAGTTCCTTTAGGCAGCACTGTCCTTGAAAGTGATGGCGGGTAAAAGTTAAAGGGTTCGAGGAGAGATATAAAAATGCTTAGTTTTGCGGCGGTAGTTGACCGCGCCTTAAGCGGGCCGATATGCACCGAGCGCGATTTTGAGTTGGGGATTTTTGTGCCCAACCTGCGCCGGGTAGTTGAGAAATACGGGATAAAGTATGACCCCCAGAATCCGGTCTCCGCTGATGATGACCTGGCCGACCGGGTATGGGAGGCAGGACTGGAGTTCCTCGCCGAGACGGGTGTTTACTGCACGGATACCGAGCGGCGGATTACGTTTACCCGGGAAGAAATCGACGGCGCCCTGGCGACGGCGCCTCGCCCGGTTCTTTTCGGCGATGGGAAAGATGTTAGAGCCGTACCCATCCGCCGCCCTGAAGACAAGACCCCGCCTTGGTGTTCTGGTTCCGGTGCCGGCCCGGTATCCACGGAACAGATTCTTTTCAACGTGGTAAAACTGTATGCCCAGGACCCCCTCAGCGATGGTATTACCGCCCCCGCCATGTCCTACGTCGGTGGACGGGACATTATTGCCGGTAGCCCCCGCGGCCTGGAAGGCGCCATCCGCACCATTCTTTTAACCCGTGAGGCGCTGCGCCGTGCCGGACGTCCCGGCATGCCCGTCGTCAACGAGGTCGCCACTGCGGTGCGGGCGCAGGAGCATATCGCCGGACACCGCTTCGGCAGCGTGAAGACCGATTACCTGGAAATAGGCACCACCCACGAGTTGAAAGTTGATTTTGACGCGCTGAACCGGGTGGCCTACTGGCTGGCCGCCGGGAGCTACGGCTTTGCCGAAAACGGCGTTATCCTGGGTGGTCTTTCCGGTGGGCCCGCCGGTGTGGCGGTGGTTATCGCCGCCTATAATCCGTTGGACATGCTCGTCCTGCGCGGTGCGGTGCAGCACCCCTTTGCCGTTCCTTTTGAGGGAGGCACCACCTCCAACCGTGGTTGCATGTGGGCACGGAATTTGGCCACGCAGGCAATAACCCGCCACAGTCCTATGCCGCTGGTTAACTCCGGTTATTCTGCTGCCGGGGCAATGACCCGGATGGCCTATTATGAATTTGCCGCCTGGGTTATCGGCTGCGTCGTCTCCGGGGCTTCCGTTGAGCTGGGCCCGCCGTTACGGGGCACCGCCCTCGACCACAGTGCCCCCCTGGAGGATATTTTCGGAAACGCGGTCGCCCACGCCGCGGTGGGCCTGAGCCGCCGGGAAGCCAACAAGATACTCCAGGCGCTCCTGGAAGAATATGAAGCCAAGCTGGCTGACCCTCCGCTGGGCAAGAGATATCAGGAATGCTACGACCTGGCTACCGGTGAGCCGACTAAAGAAGCCGTTGACCTCTGCCGGGATGTCAGGCGGGAGATGTCTGACCGGTTCGGTCTGAAGTTCCCCCGTGTCTCGCCGTACCTGTAGGCTTGGTAACAGGGCGCTTACCGTTGTAATTCTCGCGCCCCGGTCCCATCCGCGGATTTACCGGCCAGGTCTGAACATCTAACTGGCAATGAGGTCTGCCCTGCCTTTTGTGATAGAATATCTTCATCATCAGGGAAAATCAGCAATCCATGGCTGTTCAACAGGGAGAATAAAACATCAATGCACCCCTCGGATAAAAACAGACTGTTTTACGGTTGGGTGATTGTTATCGCCTTTTTCGTAATATGTTTTGTTCTCTACGGCGTCCAGTTTTCCTTCGGGGTCTTCTTCAAGTCAATCGAAAGCGAGTTCCAGCTCTCCCGGGCGGCTACCTCGTCAATTGTGTCTGTTAATATGGTATTGGTCGGCATCAGCGCTTTTATTGCCGGTTGGGCACTGGACAGGTTCGGGCCCCGCATCGTCCTCTTTATAATGGGCCTCTTCACCGGCCTCAGCCTTATCCTTACCGGCCAGACCGGTTCCCTGTGGCAGCTTTATTTCACCTATAGCCTCTTGCTGGCCATGGGTACCGGGGCTGTCTTCGTCGTCTCGGTGTCGACGGTCGCCCGCTGGTTTGACCGCCGGCGCGGCCTGGCGATGGGTATTACCGGTTCTGGCATTGGCTTTGGCCCTTTGATTATCGCCCCACTGGCTACCTACCTCGTGGCCGCCCTCGATTGGCGGCTGGCTTATGTCATTCTCGGCATCGGTGCCTGGGTGCTTGTCCTTCCTTTCTCCTTTTTCCTGAAAGGCGACCCGTCTCAGGTTGGCGCTTTGCCTGATGGCGCCCGGGAGCCGGCATTGGATACCGGACAAAATCACGCCCGGGCGGGCTATCTCTCTTTGCTGCAGGCCGTCCGGGTGCGTAGTTTCTGGCTTTGTCAGGGTATCTGGGTGTTTCATGCCGCTAACATCTTTCTCATCATGACCCACCTGGTGCCCCATGTTACCGATATCGGCTTCTCGGCGATGGAGGCCGCCATCGTGCTCAGCGTGATTGGGGTTGCCTCAACCTTCGGCCGGGTAATCATGGGCGTTGTTAGTGACCGGGTGGGCGGAAAATTGACCATTATCCTTTGCGGTCTTTTTCAGAGCAGTGCCACCATCTCGCTCATCTGGGTGCAGGACCTGCCGGCGTTTTATCTTTTTGCCGTCGCCTGGGGAATTGCTTTCGGCGGTATGGCTCCCGCCATGGGGACTCTCGCCAGTAGCACCTTTGTCCTGGGGCGTATCGGCT
>JACZSH010000140.1 GCA_022574315.1 Chloroflexota bacterium
AGTTTGGGTTATTCCTCTTCTGACTGCAATTGGCGGTGCAGCCGTAGCACTGATTGGCAGAGAGATTATTGAATGGTATAAGCGCCCAAGATTGGAAATAGATTTTGAAAAACGAGAAGGACAAAATCCTTACATACCAGACCTTAATGATGAGACACGACACGAAGTAGGATACACACTTAGAATTAAATATTTCCGCTTAAAAGTACGAAATAAAGGGAAGAAGCCTGCGATGAATTGTGAGGCAAAGTTAGAAATTATCAAGGTCACTACTAAAGACATAGAGAGCGATATTACCAGTACCAAGGTAGCTCTCCACTGGTTGCGCAATGACCCTATATTATTTTCGCAGAATGGGGACATCAAAACGGGATTATTAAATAATGCAGAGAAGGTCTTCGCACCAATTAACTTGAATATAAATGATGCGGAAATTGTAGAAGTCTTTAGACTTCCATATTTGTTCTCTACCAAGCCTGATACTAACCATACTCCAAATCCACACCCCTTTATTGAGAGTGCATCGTTAAGACAATTACAACTCCAGCCGAATTGGAGCTACCAAGGAAAAGTAACAGTTTATGCAAGTAATGCAAACCCTGAATCATTCAAGTTAAAAATAAAATGGGATGGTAAAGTAGAAGGATTTGATAAAGCCTTTACAAAAGTTTAAGGAGCAAACTTGAAACCATCTAAAGTCTTAATCATCGGCTCCGGCCCCATCATCATCGGGCAGACGGGGCTGGAACTGGCGGACGACCGGAAAAAGGAGGCGATTTGAAGCAGCTATCCGCCCGGATAATCAGCCACCAACAGGTTTTCGCAGGGCTGGAACGGCCCGCGGCACGCAGTACCTCCGGCAGCTGGCTCATGTGGCTGAAATGCCCGGGAATAGCCGGGGAGGCGGTGCCGGGACAATTTGTGATGGTGCGCTGCGGGGCAGAAAGCGTCCTGCCCCGTCCCTTCAGCCTGCACCGGGTAAATGATAACGGCGATATTGCCTTACTTTACGCGGTATGGGAGGGCGGCAAAGGTACCGGCTGGCTTTCCCGCCGCCAGGCGGGCGATAAGATAGAGCTGTTCGGCCCGCTGGGCAACGGGTTTTCGGTTTTTCCCGCCTCCCGCCATCTGCTGCTGGTCGCCGGCGGCATGGGCATCGCCCCGTTACGCTTCCTGGCCGATGTCGCCGTCAGGCAAAAGAAAGCGGTGACCCTGCTGATGGGTGCCCTTTCCGCGGGACACCTTTTACCGGACGCCTCACCTCCTCAGGAGTTGCTCACCGACGGTATACCGCCCTTTAACCTCGATATTATAAAAGTCACTGAAGACGGGTCGGCCGGTTTTAAGGGGCTGGCGACCGACTTGATAGTCAATCATATCGACCGGGTCGACCAGGTATTCGCCTGCGGTCCGGTGGGTATGTATCGGACGATGGCCGCTCTGAGCGAATCATTCCCCAAATTGAAATCAGCCCAGGTTTCCCTGGAGATGAGGATGGCCTGCGGACTGGGTACCTGCTACGGCTGCACGATAAAAACCAAGCGCGGGCTGGCCCAGGTCTGCCGGGACGGACCGGTCTTTGATCTGCAGGATGTAGACTGGGAAGCGCTACGCCCGGTCTGAAGCCGTTCTTTAAAGCGAGGTGCTTTTACCTTCCCACCTTTTCTCTTTGAGCCATTGTTTCCGGGAAGCGTAAAAATCTTCCCACTCGACGGACCCGACCGGCAGGGTCATCCCGCCATCTACGGTCAGGCTGGTGCCGGTAATCATCCTGGCCCGGTCAGAAGCCAGGAAGACGACCGCATCCGCCTGGTCTTCCGGCAAAAGGAAGTCCTGCAGGGCGGTGGCTTGGCGCATTTTTTCTTTAACCTCGGGTGTCATCCGGCTCTCCACCACCTGGGTAAGGGTGGCGCCCGGGCAGACCGCGTTGACGTTTATCTTATACGGTCCGAGTTCGAAAGCGGCGTGCCGGGTGAAACCCAGGACGGCCGCCTTGGCCGCGCTGTAGGCGATGCCGCCGTACATGGTCATTCTTAACCCGGCGATGGAAGCCATATTCACTATTTTACCGCCGCCTCTCTTCTTCATGACCTCAGCCACCGCCTTGGTGCAGTTGAAAAGCCCCTTGAGATTAATCTCCATTGCCCAGTCCCACTCCGCGGCCGGTAAATCTTCGAGCAATATGGCATGGTCGCCACCCACGTTATTAACCAGGATATCGATGCCTCCCCAGTCGGCGACAATCCTGGCCACCATTGTTTTGACTTCGTCTTCTTTAGTGACGTTGGCGCTGAAAGCCGCCGCCTGTCGGCCCAACGCTTCTATTTCCCGGGCGGTCTGGTCGGCATCAGACAAATCAGCCACCGCGATATCGACGCCCTCTTCAGCCAGCGCCCGGCAAATGGCTTTGCCCAGACCACGGCCACCCCCGGTTACCAGCGCTTTTTTACCTTCCATACCATAGCTTGAGCCAGCCAAAGTCACCCTCCTTATATTTCCCCGTATTTTCGCTCTGCATTTTACACCATTGCCTGAGTCTTCACCAGTTTCCGCCTTAAAGAGATATCCTCTATAATGTTAATACTAACGTTAGGAGGATTTTATTTGCCTTTGGTTGAATTCACTTGTCATTGCGAGGAGCGCCGCGACG
>JACZSH010000045.1 GCA_022574315.1 Chloroflexota bacterium
TAGAAGCTAGAACCTGATGTCCCGTCCTCAGCGTGCTCAAAGCCCCAGATGTTCTTGAAGCTGTGAACCATCTCGGTATTACTCCGCATGAAGTCCCTGCCTATCTCATCGACATATTCATCGTCGTTGCCCCAGTGGGGTCCATTAAGGAACATCACGCGCAGGTCCTCCTTGCCTTCCCAGTTGTTCTCCAGCGCCTCTACCAGCTCGGTCATGGTAACCTTTTTCTCATCAAACACCAGCTTCTTCATTGCTGCCAGTGCGTTGATGCAGGTTACCTGCCCTAGCGGTTGGACTACGGTGTCGGCATAGTACTTGTAGTCCCGGCAGTCCTGCCCACGCTCGATGCAGCCATCAAGCAGGGCTGAGTAGAAGGGTTGCTGTAAGTACCGACCATCGAGAACATCAACCAGGTTATTGATGGCAAATAGCTTCTCAAGGAAGAACTTGGCCTGGGTCTGATACGCCTGCATCACATCCTCAATGGAGGTGAAGGTCCTGGGGTCGGGCGTAGGAGCGCCCATCTGTCTGCCGGTGAACTTGTTCCAACCCTGGTTCAGGGCATACTCCAGAAGCTTGGGTAGTACCACTGACCCGCCCAGGGCGCGCTGGTTAATCGACTTCCCCGATATATTCCACCTCATACAGCCGTGAGTGGAGTAAAGCCGGGCATCCTCTAGCGGTATGCCCTTTTCGGTCAGATAGGGCACCATCATCTCATCATTCCAGAGAGCGCTAATCCCGGAAGCGACTCTCAGGTGGTCGGTTACTGCCAGCAGGAACTCGTGCGGGGTATTTTTATGGAGCTTGATTACCACTTCTGGTCGGGCTATCTTCAGGGCTTGAGTGGCTTCCAGGACGATATAGCTCATCTCGTTGGTGATGTCATTGCCATCAGCGTCCACCACACCTCTGGAAAGGCGAAATTTCACCGCCAGATTGTGCTGCGAGTCGGCATTCTTCAAGGCTTCTTCTTTCGTCTCGCCCTGGGAAACACAACCTTTCAGGGCAGGAGCATAAACCACGTAGCCTGATTCACGTCCTTTTTCAATGATAACTGTGTATTTCATCTTTACCATTCAACTTTCTCCACATGATGTCATCCCATTGTACGGGAAGGATTGACCCTGAAAAAGTACTAGAGATTTCTTTTCGGACTAGATTTTGAATTTTTATGTAAGTCTCTTTATCGACATCTTCAATTGAGTTTGCATGTATTGATGATGCTTCCGGGTCATGCATCTTTTTAAGATGCTTCATCATTTTGTTATCAACCGCTGCATTAAGCCATTTGATAGTTTGCTCAGATGTCTTCGGGTCAGGTAAATGGCAGTAATAGACATACACCTTGCGAGCAACATCGAGCACCTTTGCGCCCTGTCCGTATGAGGCATGACCAGATGGCTTTATGGTTCCATTCTTCTTCTTACGCTTGGCTGTAAAGATAGAACCTTCAAACCATTGGCAGAAAGAATGGTGACACTTATTAAAAGCCTGCTTACTCTTTGAGGAAGCGATTTGTGGAAGTATCTCAGTAAGCCTACTTACTATATTATTAGTGCTTCCTTTCTCAAATACCCTTGTCATAGCACTGAAACCGAAAGCCATGTTAATGATATTTTTTACCTTAGCCGGTTCTGCGTCCATGACTATATCACCTTTGAGGTAATTTCTTTACCTTCTTGGCTGGGGAAGAAGGAGTCGAACCTTCGCTGACGGATTCAGAGTCCGCTGTCCTACCTCTAGACGATTCCCCAGCACGTCAAAATTATAACCGCTGGGCCCCAGCCTGTCAAAACTACCCTGTCTGATATTTGTGGCTGGTGGGAACCTGCTTGACTTGTCAGCGACGTCCCTTTAGGTTTAAAATGATTCAAGGGAGTCTTGGTTTTGGCTGATTTGACGGTTTTATCCGGCGCTCTGGGGACCTCATTTAAAGACCATTCCTTACTTCAGCAGTCGGTTACCCACAGCTCTTACGTTAACGAGAACCCGGGCATGGTTATGGTTTCCAATGAACGACTGGAGTTCCTGGGTGATGCCATCCTCGGCTTTATCGTTGCCGAAAAGCTGTACCGGGACTTTCCAAATCTTACCGAAGGTGAGATGACCCTGCGCCGCGCCGCCCTGGTACGCCGGGAAACACTGGCGGCCGTCGCCCGGGAAATCAGGCTGGGTGATTACCTTTACCTGGGTAAAGGGGAGGCAAAAGGCGGCGGTCGGCAGAAGCTGACCAATCTCGCCTGCGCCCTGGAAGCGGTCATCGGGGCCATCTTTTTGGACCGTGGACTTAAGGTTACCCGGGAGGTCGTTTGGCGGCTCCTCAAAACGGAAGAGGTGAAAGCGGGGCGTCAGGGCATCGCCGTCGATTACAAATCGAAATTGCAGGAAATTGTCCAGTCGAAATACCAGGAGGCGCCGGTTTACCGGCTGGTGGCCGCCGCCGGACCGGACCACGCCCGGACGTTCACCGTTGAAGTGACCGCCGCCGGCGGCGTGCTCGGCAATGGTTCGGGAAAAAGCAAAAAGCTGGCTGAGGCGGCCGCCGCCCGTACGGCGCTGGAACATTTTCCGGCTTACTTTACACCCTAGTCCTTCTTTGCTAGAATTATGCTGTCGGCGGATTGATTCGCCAGTATTATAAGAGGTGCTGCCATGGGGAAACGGGACTATCGGCATCGTGAGCCGAAGAAACGTAAAAAAGATGCTGCCAAAATATCTCCGATGGAAATATTGGCACCCCCGGTACAGGTAGAAATTATCAAGAAGCAGAGAAAGCAGCGCGAGGAACCAATCGAAGAAGAGTAAGGGTGCCTCCGGTTAAAGCTCACCTCGTCGTAATGCATCGTTTTATCTGCTGAAAGGGCGACCGGCAATGAGTGGTGCCATGTCGGTTCAGGCCATTATTTCCGGCCGTGTCCAGGGCGTTTTCTTTCGTTCCTTTGTCGCCGAACACGCTCAAGAGCTCGGCCTGGGTGGCTATGTGCGTAACCTGTCCGGAGGAGAGGTTGAAGTCCTTGCCGAAGGGGATAGAGAACGGCTGGAAAAACTGGTTGGCTACCTCAGGACCGGACCACCGGACGCCATTGTAAAGGATGTTGCCGTCACTTGGTCAGCCTATACCGGTAAATACTCTGGCTTTCGAATCAGCTACTAGGTGGCCTCCGGTCGCTTTACGCTTCCAGTAACACTTTAGCCGATTTAATTAAGTCCAGGTACTCTGTCTTCAGCCCCAGTATCTCGGAGACTTCACGGTCCACATCGTAAGGCTCCCCGACGAATATTTTGCCGTATTCCTCCACCTCTCCCCGCGTGGGGTCGTCTTCGCTGGTTAGTATTTGGCGTGCCTCGATAATCCCCAGGTCGAACGGGAGCGTGAAGTAAAGGTCGGCAATCACCCGGTCAATTCCCAGCGGGTACAGGGCGTCCCACCCGCTGGGCGACTCTCCCCGGTACTTGCTGCTCGGCAGCAGAGAAAGCAGGTTCATCACGCTCAGGCTGCTTCTGCCCTTGAATGTTTTCAAAGGGCTGATGCTTATCAGGTAATCACTTGATAGGATGACATTGGGCACCCAGAAGGTCGGTATGGCCAGTGCCTTGGGTAGAGGGTTGTCCACCTCCACCCAGATACAGTCCTTGACGTCCAGTGTCAACACCCGTGGGAAACTGTACCCCAGCGCTTCGTATATCGGGTAGATGGGGCCTCCCCCCGGCGTCCCTTCCAGCAGCAGTATGTCGGCCTCGCTGACCCGCCTGATGCCTTCTATCACCGCCGACAGCATGGTCGGGCTGGTGGATACCGGGTAAGATACCGGGTAGGAGGCGCTTGGTTTAATCAGGATACGCCGTGCCCGGGATAATACCGACGGTGCCTTGAAAACAAACTCGGACGCGTTGAATATCAAAGCCTTCTCCTTAGGGTAACGCGCAGGCTGGTTATCTCTTTAAATCCCCTGATTCCGGATACCAGGGCTATCAGGCTTTGTGACAACAGGTTTCGGGCCGGTGGTTTCAGCGGGACCGGAATATCATTGACCAGCAGGTCAACGTCATCTTCCGGCTGCCGTGCCAGGACTCTCTGCTCGATAAGGTCGGCTATCTTTCCGGTTTCATCCCGGGTAAATTGGGGTGCGTCCGTCTTCAGTGCCTCGTCGGTCACCACTGCCAGCAGTTGCCCGGCCGGACTCAGCAGCCCGCCGCCCTGCTCCCGGCGGTGGACTTCAATTTTATAATTGTTGCTCTGCTTGAACCCTTCGGTCAGGACAAGGTCGCAGTCCGGACAGACCAACCGGGCCAGCTCCATCGGCTCCGGGTCGTGCTCCAGGTTTTTAAACACCGCCAGCCGGCTTGAAGAGCTGATGGCGGATACGGCGCTGCCCGCCCGGGTAAATTTCCAGCTGTCTTTGTTCACCGTGTCAAACTCGACGTCTTCCGACGAGTGTTTAATCACACCTACCCGGTAGCCCCGCCCCTTTAGATTGGCGATGAGGCTTTCCAGCAGGGTGGTCTTCCCTGAATCTGAGTTCCCCACGATGGAGATTATTGTCGGCATCGCTTCTCACCTGCCCGCAAGTTATTTTACGCTTCGTTCCAGTCCAGCATGATTGCCTGTACCGTCTCGCCCGCCTTCACCTCGGCCCGGTCCTCCGGGACGACCACCAGCCCGTTGGCGCGGCTCATTGAAGTCAAAATCCCCGACCCCTGCGGGCCGGTCAGCCGGGCAAAGTACTTATCCCCGCGTTTTTCGATAATCGCCCGCGTATAGACGCGGCGGCCGTCGCTGTTGACCACACGGTCGGCCAAGGTTGCCTCGACCGTGTGCCGGGCAAGGTCTTTCCTGCCCATCATCTTTAACAGGGCTGGCCGGGCAAATATCTCAAAAGTTACCATGACGCTGACCGGGTTTCCGGGCAGTCCCAGGTGGGGGATGTAGCGGCTGGCGCCCCCTTTATCGGTGCTTTTTATCCGCCCGAAAGCGAGCGGCTTGCCCGGTTTCATTCTTACCGTCCAGAAACCGATTTCACCCTCCCGTGCCAGCACGTCTTTGACCATGTCGTAGTCTCCGGCAGAGACACCGCCACTGGTTATCAGCATATCGGCGTCCCGTCCCTCTCTCAGCCCCGCCACCAGTGATTCCTCGCTGTCCCGGGCTATCCCCAGTATCCGGGGAATACCGCCGCAGCGCCTCACCAGGGCGGCCAGGCTGTAGGTATTGCTGTTGTATATTTTGCCCGCCGGCAGCGGCTGGTCGATGTTCACCAGCTCATTTCCGGTTGACAGGATGGCCACCACCGGGCGGCGGACGGCTTTTACCCGGCTCCGGCCCAGTGACGCCAGCACGCCCACTTCAGCCGGTCGGATGACGGTACCTTTCGCCAGTACCAGGCTGTCCCTGGTGACATCTTCCCCGGCCCGGCGGATATTCAGGCCGGTCTTAATTTTACATAATATACCAATCTCTCCTGACATTCCTCCGGCGGAAGCTTGCTTGCGCTCCTCCTCGTCGGTATCCTCGAACCTGACCACGCTGTCGGCGCCCCGCGGCACCGGCGCTCCGGTCATGATGCGGATGGCCGTGCCCGGCGTGACCTCTGTCTCGGAAATCGAGCCGGCAGCCACCGTGTCGATGACCCGCAGGAAACTCGGCGACTCACTGCCGGCGCCCTCGGTGTCTTTCGCCTGTATCGCGTAGCCGTCCATGGCGGCGTTATCCAGCGGAGGTATGTTTATCCCCGAGTAAACATCTTCCGCCAGCACCTGCCCCAGGGAGTCCAGGATGGGAGTCTCCGCTGCGTCCAGTACCTCCACGTAGCTTAAGACCTTTTCCAGGGCTTCTTCAACACTTATCATCGGGTCAATCCTCCGGCCAGTCTCCTGGCCGTGGCCAGGTCAGTCTTGGTGTTGATATTGAAGAGGCTGCGATGTTCCGGGTCGAACCTCTCAATCTCCGCGGCTTCCATGTAACGTACCCGCACTCGGCGGAAAAGCTGGTAAATGGATAAATGCTCCTGTTTTATCATCTCTGCCATGGGGCCGAGGCAGCTTCGGGCATAAATGGCGTGCAGCGGTTCCACCAGTTTGCCCAACCGCGGCACGGTGATATCGTAGCCCTCCGAGATTTCTATCTGGTAACGTAGCAGTGCCTCGTTCAGGAAGGGCATGTCTGAGGCGACCACCAGGTTATACTCGGTTGTCGAAGCGGCCAGTCCGGTATAAATACCGCCCAGCGGCCCTTTCCCGGGCAAAATATCGGTTAAAATCCGCAGCTTCGGGTGGTCAATCGATTCGGAAATGGGGTGCTCATCTGAAGTGACGACGATGATTTCACCATCCAGAAAACGGAGGCTGGTAATCACCTGTTGCAACAGGCTTTTACTGCCAATCGCTTCTGAGGCCTTATCGTTGCCAAAACGCAAACTCTTGCCGCCGGCAAGAACGATACCATTTATTTCCAAATCACCTGCTCGTTGACCCTACTTCACCCCTATTATTAAGTTTACCACATCGGTCAAGAGTTTCAGGCTAAGACCCGGCGCTGACCTTTTCCCACGGTTTTTACCCAAAGGGACTAAAAATATTAACCGTTATTCTCCCCGGCTTTCCCCAATATCTCCTCGTGCCGCGTGCAGAACTCGTACCCGCTTTCCAGCTGGGCGTAGATTAAGTCCTCCTGCCAGTGAGCGTTGTACAGCCGGCAGCCTCTGTCCTCGCAGAACGGGTCACCCGTCAGGTGGTAGACCACCGCCTGCACCACGTACCCCTTGGTTACCTCGGTCAGCCGCTCGTCTTCGTAGTCGATAAACCTCCCCTGGAAGCTTTCCTTGAGCGCCGTCGGGTCTTTCCCCAGGCTCTGGTACTGCTGCTTCAGCACGTAGTACTCCCTCGGCCGGGCCGGCGCCTCGATGATGCCGGTCGTGGAGATAATTGATGGTACGCTGTACAGACTCGTCCTCAGGTGGTACCTTTTGTTATGGTCGTCCCACGAACCGAACATCCGGTTGGTGAAGATGATGTGCAGGCAATCTAACTGGCGCTTCTCTGCCGGTATGGCTTCGCTGAAAACGCTCCGCAGCCAGCCCCCGTCGTAAAGCACGCCAAACGCCCTGGACTTGCCCGTTAGCCGCCTTTTTTCGAATTCCACCTCGCCGTAGAGCGGCTCCTGGGCAGCCTCCATCCGCTGACTCACGTCTTGGACTTTGGCACCGGCGATTTTCCGGGCGTACTCGGCAATTATCTCCGGGGAAAGGTCGGCGGCAAAGAGGCTCTCCCTCAGTTCCACTTCGACCTTCCCCAGTTTTTTCCCGGTATACCGGGCTATCTCCGTCAGGTCCAGCTCTCCGCTGGTACCCTCATCGTAGAGAATAATCTTCACCTTTGCCCGGTTCCTACTTCAGCAATTCGAGGGCCGCCTCGGCGCCCTTTTCCCCGGACAGCAGCATGCCGCCGAAGGTCGGCCCCATCCTCGGCAGCCCGTAGGTCGTCGATACCGCCATGCCGATAGCAATCAGGCCCGGGTAGACCTCGCCGGTGTGCTCCACAATGAGGTCTTCCGACCGCTCCACCCACATCGCCCCGAACCCTTTGGTTTTGAACAGGCCTCTCTCCTCCAGCTTGCGCACCACCTGCGCGTCGTGGCCGGTGGCGTCAACCAGGACTTTTGATTCGATGGCTACCGGGTCGACGCAGGTTATCTCCCTGGGCAGAGAAGTAACCGGCGTCCAGTTGATGACCGCACCGCGTACCCGGCCGTCCTCCCTCATCACCAGGTCGTCAAAGATGGTCATGTTGGCGAATTTTACCCCTGCGTCGCAGGCAGCGGCGATGAGTTTGGAGCAGGCGTGGGGGCCGTCGGCTACCATCAGGCCTTTGGTGATTTCCAGGTACGGGGCGCCTATCTCGTCCAGGATTCTCTCCGCCGGATGCCTCACCGTCAGCTTGTTCATCAGGTAGCCGCCAATCCAGAACCCGCCGCCGATGTAGTTGTTGCGCTCGACGATGAGTACTTTCTTGCCGACTCTGGCCAGGTTGCGCCCGCACATCAGGCCGCTGGGACCGCCGCCGATAATGACCACGTCGCTCTCCACATAGTCCGAGAACTGCTTGGAAAACTCGCCGACGATGGCGCGGGTAACCTCTTTTTCTCCTACCGGACTGAACTTTACCATTTCCCTATTTTCCTCCTCGTTTTATCGTCTGTAGATACTGATAACTGCCCCGTTTCCCCCTGGCTTTGGAGAAAAGGTGGGGCTGGCCTGTGCAAAGAAAAAACCAGAAGACGATATATTAAATAATCTTCTGGTTTTCCATCATTTACTTCCCTCCGCTCGAATTACCGAGTTCAGGTTCAAGGGGTTGTCCCTGCGGACTCTCAGCCTTCCGGCTCCCTCAGCAAGTATTCAATTACCAATATGATACTCCGGATGGGCGGCGATGTAAAGAATCACCGCTTCTTTCCGGCGCGATTAAAAATCACCTGTCGTTGGACTGCTTGGGCATCAAACCCCACGCCGCCCCGCCCGCCGCGATTGCCTTGATGATATCGCCGGCGATGAAAGGCAGCAGTCCCATACCGAGTACTGCGTAAACGCTGACCGTGCTACCCGACACCAGGTTGAGCCAGAGATAAAGCTGTAGCAGCCCCGGGATGTATATCAGGACGAAGTTGGCCGTCAGCATCAGGCCGAGCATGGGCAGGAACCGGCGTGCCTTGACGTACTTGTCGGTAAGATGCCCCACGAATAATGCGGCCAGGATGAAGCCGATAATATAGCCGCCGGTCGGGCCTGCCAGGTGGCCGATACCGCCTGACCAGCCGTTGAACCAGGGCATTCCCATCGCTCCGGCCCCCGCGTAAAAAGCCATGCTGGCGCCTCCCCACCACCGGCCGAGTATAATCCCCGCCAGCAGCACGGCAAAGGTCTGTCCGGTAATCGGCACCGGGGTCCAGGGCAGTGGTACTCTTACCTGTGCCGCCAGCCCCACTACGGCGGCCATGCCCACCGTCAGGGCAATCTTTTTCACCAGGCTCAGTTCAACGCGCCACTGGTAGGCGTTGTACCGGGCCAGCCTCCATCTGTCTGCGGTGCTAATTGCCATCTATTATCCCCTTTCATAGATTGATTCCGTGATGAGATATCGGGTGCCATTCACCGGCGGGGCTTCGCGCTGCGGCAAGAGAAGCCCCCGTCACGCTGGCATTTTAGCTTGCGGCGGAGAGAATGTCAAATGTCGCCAGATTTCGGTAGTGTATCAATTTGAAGTATGTTAAAATAGTAATACAGGGCTATTGACAAATATGCTATACTGCATTTTAGTAAATAAGTGGCGTCCTAGAGGTAAGTCATGGCTGAACAATTGAAAAAAGAATTTGAATACTATCTGGAACATCAAGACGAATTAGTTAAGCAATATAACGGCAAGTTCATTGTTATGAAGGACTGTCAAATTAGGGGTGCTTACGATTCAGATATTGAAGCTGTGGAAAAAGCTTCAAAAGAATTTGAGTTAGGAACTTTCCTAGTTCAAAAATGTGAGCCTGGAACTGAAAGTTATACCGAGACATACCATTCAAGAGTGGCGTTTGTATAAGGACACTTCATGCAACCTCCAACAGTTGCATTTATCTCTAATTACGATAGACTCTCGAATGTTCTAATAAATAAAGTCTATATCTCCCAAGTAATCTCATCCTCATCTTCACAAATTACAAGACCCTCAAATGCCAGTGAGTATAACGCTCTGTGGGATACAGGAGCAACAGGCTCTGTTATTACCCGCAAGGTTGTGGATGAATGTGACCTAAAGCCTATAGGCATAGCTAATGTTCACCATGCAAATGGAACATCTACAACCCTCGTATATCTTGTGAGTGTTTTCTTGCCGAATAATGTTTGCTTCCGCTCGTTGAGGGTAACTGAGGGTGATTTAGCCGGTAATATTGAAGTCTTGATAGGCATGGATATAATCGGTAAGGGTGATTTTGCAGTCAGTAATAAGGATGGGAAAACGGCATTCACATTTCGAATACCATCTCTTGAACGTATAGATTTTGTTGAACAAACCAAAAACCTGCCAAAAACTAGAACTCTACCATCTTCCTCTAAAGTTGGTAGAAATGACCCATGCCCATGTGGCAGCGGCAAGAAATATAAAAGGTGCTGCGGTAGGTAGAATTATATTTCTATTTTGCTAGACTTACAACTTTCTCGACCATTCGATATGGTCACTAACCCCTGTTGCCCTAGCTGCGGTTACACTGATAGATGCCTTCTGGGTAAGGGTTCTACGAGTTGTTGTAGCCCGCTCATCACCCGACTCCTTTA
>JACZSH010000046.1 GCA_022574315.1 Chloroflexota bacterium
GGGCAGGACCCCCGTTTTAATCCCAATCTCGGGTGATGTTTACGCCATCGCTTACGCCGGGGATGGTGATGAAGGTTACCTGAAAACGGTCCAGATAGCTGCCGATGGTCAGATTACCAATACGGTCATCGATACCCTGGTGTTTGATACGCAAAAGGGCAGGACCCCTGTCTTAATCCCAATCTCGGGTGATGTTTACGCCATTGCTTACGCCGGGGATGGTGATGAAGGTTACCTGAAAACGGTCCAGATAGCCGCCGATGGTCAGATTACCAATACGGTCATCGATACCCTGGAGTTTGATAATTTATCAGGCAAAGACCCAGACATAATCCCTGTCTCGGGTGATGTTTACGCTATAGCTTATGAGGGTGATGGCGGTGATGGTTATCTGAAGACGGTCCAGATAGCCTCCAGTGGTAATATCACCGATACGGTCATCGATACTCTGGAGTTTGATACGGTAAGAGGCAAGACCCCCGACATAATCCCAATCTCGGGTACTAGTTACGCTATTGCTTATACCGGTAGTCCGGCTGACACAGACCTTGGCTATCTGAAGACGGTCCAGATAGCTGCCGATGGTCAGATTACCGATGCCGTCATTGACACCCTGGTGTTTGACACGGTAAAGGGTAAGACCCCTGACATAATCCCTGTCTCGGGTGATATTTACACCATAGCCTACGCCGGGGATACTGATGACGGTTACCTGAAGACGGTCCAGATAGCTGCCGATGGTCAGATTACCAATACGGTCATCGATACCCTGGTGTTTGATACGCAAAAGGGCAGGACCCCCGTCATAATCCCTATCTCGGGTGATGTTTACGCCATCGCTTACGCCGGGGATGGTGATGAAGGTTACCTGAAGACAGTTAAGATAGAATTCATCGGCGATACTAATCAGGTCACCGTGTTCCATACCAGGGAGGATAATGACCCTGGTGGCACAGAGCCAGTACTGGTGGTGGAGTACGTTTTCCTGGGGGGTCCCGATTTTCAGACCATAGAGTGGATTTTCGAGCCTGACCTCGACTTTGATTACGGCCAGGAGAGGACGCTGAGCTTTCAGGCCAGAGCCAGCCTTCCCGATAACACGAGATACTGGAATGCGGCGATAATACAACCCAACGACAGCTACACCGGTATGACGGCCAATGTAACGGTGGGCAATCCTCCCGATACCGGGATTCCCGGGGCGGGGATTTCAGTCGGTAAGACGGCGGACCCCCAGATAGTCTATGCCGGGGTACCAACTATCGTGACCTATGTCATCAGTATCACCAACGGAGACACCGATAACTTTACCAGACTTGATTCTGTTGAGGACTATCTGCCTCAGGGTTTCTCTTACGTTGTTGGGTCAGCTACTTTGGAGTGGCCCGACCACAACTCGCCTGACAATGACCGGCCCGGTTATCCTTTAAACAATGGTAGTTTTGAGCCTGAAATAAACTCCGAGCCTGATGGCCGGTTAAGGCTGAAGTGGCATAATAAGGACGTCGACGATGTTTACACACCATATTCCCCCGATGATAATTGGGACAAACTACCCACCGCGATAGCGTTACATGACTATTCCATTCCGGTCGGAGCAACCTATACTCTGACCTTCCAGGCATCGGCTAATGTGTCCGTATCCGGAAGTTACCCCAACGAGGTGTTCGTCAAGCTTAAGGATAATTTGCTTACGCGTGGGCTCGACCCAGATGACAAAGTCTATTCCTGGCCAACCGGTGAGGTCGTCGTGCCGGCTTATGACATTCTGACTGAAACAGAACTCTCCATCCTCCGCACCAACGCCGCCATCACACAAGCCGGGATAACAATAAAGTCCTGGCACTGGAAAAAGCACAAGTAAAGAACCAGGAAAGTAAGTAAAACCAGGAATAGTCTGCTCTTAACGGATGTAGCTGATGCCTGGAAAGAGGCAAGCCAGGAACAGCGTAATAAACTGGCTCGGAGTTCGTTTGAGCAGATAGTGATTGAAGTTAGTAAAATCGTGTGGGTTAAACCGAGGCTGGAATTGAAGCCGTTCTTTGAGATTACCCTTGAGTGTCACGCCAGAGATATTGCTGGCGACCCCGGCGGGATTTGAACCCGCGATCTCCACCGTGACAGGGTGGCATGTTAGGCCGCTACACCACGGGGCCGTGCCGGCTCGTAACTGGGAGAGACGCCGGTTGACTGCCAGTGAACCGTTGCTCATTTAAGAGTCTATCAGAGGTCACCATAAGTGTCAAGGCAGGGGATACCGGTGGAACCGTAAAAATTTCCCTTACTTCGAACCGAGTATCGGTCTTGCCGGCCTGGTTGTCTTTGCCGTCAGTGACAGGCTATAATTTAGAGGCTGGGAGGTAAAGGCGTAGATTCACCGGGAACTGCTATGCATTGGGTATATTATGTGGGCCGGTTTTTAACCCGGGTATTGCTCTTCCTTTTTACCCGGTGGCGGGTGATCGGGAAAGAAAATATTCCGGCACAGGGCCCCCTGCTGGTGGTGGTCAACCACATCAATCTGGCCGACTCGCCGATTATCAGCCTCAGCATTGGCCGAAAGGCGATGTTTCTCGCCAAAGAGGATCTGTTCCGCCCCGGGTTTGCCGGTTATATCGTGCGTCATTTCGGCGCCTTTCCGGTGCGGCGGCAGGGCATGAATAAAGAAGCGTTGCGTAAAGCGGAGCGGCTCCTGGCACAGGGAATGGCCCTGATCATTTTCCCCGAAGGACGAAGGAGCCAGGGTGCCCGGCTGGAATCCGCCTACTCCGGCTCGGCGCTGATTGCTTCGCATAGCGGAGCGCCCGTTCTCCCCATAGGTATTTACGGGACCGAGAAAATCAAGGGCAGGGCCTGGCTCTTACAACGCCCGGAAGTCACCGTTAATATCGGCGCTCCCTTCTACCCGATGTCGGGAAACGGCAAAGTGAGTCGGGCACAGCTTGACGAGCTGACACGCTCCATAATGGAACATATCGCCGAGCTGCTGCCGATAGAGTACCGTGGTAATTACGCCCATCAGGAAGCCGGAAACGATGAAAGTTGAAAAAGCGGATAAAATAGGTTTTTGCTTCGGGGTCAGGCGGGCGGTTGAAGTGCTGGAAAAAGTGGCCCAGGAACAGGGTGGTGTGGAAACGCTGGGAGCGGTGGTGCATAACAAGCAGGTGATGCAAAGATTAGCCACCATCGGAGTAAAGGTAGCCCGGGACATAGATGATATCCGGGGCGGTACCGTGGCCACCAGTTCCCACGGGATAAGTCCCCAGATAGAGAAAGAACTTCGCTCTCGTCATATCGGCATCATCAGCACCACCTGTCCTTTTGTCCATCGCGCTCAGGTCGCTGCCCGCAGATTGGCGGAAGCCGGTTTTTTTGTCGTCATTTACGGTGATGCGGACCATCCCGAGGTCAGGGGTATTCTTGGCTGGACCAGAGGCCAGGGGATAGCCACCATGGATGTAAAGTTCCTGGAAACATTTGATCAGGTACCTCGTCGCCTCGGTATCCTGTCGCAGACGACTCAGATTCCGGCTCATTTCAATGAGTTTGCCAAGAAGCTGATTGATGTGGCGCTTAGCCGCGACTCTGAAATACGGATTATCGATACGATATGTCATGATATCAGGGAACGCCAGGCGGCGGCGCTTAAGCTGGCGGAAAAGGTAGACCTGATGCTGGTTGTCGGCGGACGTCACAGCGCCAATACCAATCGCCTGGCGGAGCTATGTGCCGAGGTGACGGAGACACACGTCGTCGAAACCGCAAAAGAGATAAAACTCTCCTGGCTCAGGGGTAAAAACCGGATCGGCATCACCGCCGGCGCCTCTACCGATGAGCAGACGGTCAATGAGGTGTGGAGAAAACTGAACGGGTAACCTATACTTTCAGACAGGTTACGGTCCGGGAAATCCCGGGAATCGGATGAATTTTGCCGGTAACCAGGTCCCCGATTTCATTCAGGGTTTCCTTTTCCAGAATGGTGATAATGTCATACGGACCGGTCACCGTATCTACTGAGATTACCCCCTCTATCGGGAGGAGGGCCGTTGAGACATCCTTCACTTTACCCACCTCTGTCTCAATAAGAACGAAAGCCCTTGCTGCCACTGAACTCACCCCCCTTTACTACTTTTAAGCGTACTCCCCAACTATTTGCAGTATAAAAGTCCTTAGGTACGATGTCAAGATATTTTAACGGGGGGTTCTGTTTACTTTCGGCTGATTAAACGGTCATTGCGAGATACGTAGCGACCAGGCAATCTCAAACTGATTGAATCATCAGGGATGAAACCGTTTGGCCTGCGGCTCGCCATGACACTGCCCGGAACCAGAATAATACTTTCAACGGGCGCCGGCTTGACGCTCAATAGAGCTTTGCGTATAATTTAGGTTAACTATACTTGGAAAAAATGATATCTGAATCGCCCTCAGATATGGGCACCGGTAATATAAACTGAATAATTATCATGTTTTGACCTGCCTGTCAGGTAACGACAGGGTGAGAAGAAGGGAGCAAGGTTTTGGAATATTTCCTGAGTGAAGAGCAAAAGACAATCAGGGACCTGGCCAGAAAGATAGCCGAGGAGAGGATTCTGCCCGTCAGGGCAGAACTGGATGAAGCCGAGGAATTCCCCTGGGCGATAATGAAAGACCTGGCTGAGGCGGACATGTTCCGCGTTTTCATCCCGGAGGAATATGATGGCCTGGGAGGCGGTTGCCTGGAATTGTGCCTGGTGGTGGAAGAGCTGAGCCGGATATGCGGCGGGATTGCGGTCAGCTACGCCGCCAGCGCGCTGGGATGTTTTACCCTCATGGAATACGGGACTGAGGAGCAGAAACGTAAATACCTTCCCGATATCGCCGCCGGAAAAAAGCTGACTGCCTTCGCCCTCACTGAATCGACCGCCGGCAGTGACGCCGGTGCCATCAAGACGACGGCGGAGAAAGTAGATGGCGGTTATCTCCTTAATGGCACCAAGCAGTTTATCACCAACGGTGGAGAGGCGGAGCTATATACCGTAATTGTCCTGACCGATAAAAGCAAAGGCGTCCGGGGTGCCAGCGCGCTCCTTGTGGAGAAAGGCGCCGGGGGGTTCTCCTTTGGCAAAAAAGAGAAAAAGATGGGTATCCGCGCTTCATCGACCACCGAGCTGGTTTTCCATAACTGCTTTGTCCCTGCAGAGAACTTGATTGGCAAGGAAGGGGTGGGTTTTATCATGACCATGAAGCTTCTCGACCACTCGCGCCCCGGGATAGGCGGCCAGGCGGTCGGGATTGCCCAGGGGGCCCTGGAGGCGGCGGTGGACTATGCCCGGCAGCGCATCCAGTTCGGGCAACCGCTGATTTCCCTGCCGGTGGTCCAGGATATGCTCGGCGATATGGCCGTCCAGGTTGAAGCCGCCCGGGCGCTGGTCTATGCTACGGCGCGGATGGTTGACAGCGGTGCCAGGGACTTCACCGAAGAATCAGCCATGGCCAAAGTATTTGCTTCCGACGCTGCCATGAAAGTGACTACGGACGCGGTGCAGATTTGCGGCGGCGCCGGTTACACGAGAGACTATCCGGTGGAGAAAATGATGCGGGACGCCAAGGTCACCCAGATTTACGAAGGCTCCAACCAGGTGCTCAGAAATGCCATTGCCGTGGCGGTGAGGAAGAGAAAGGCCAGGACCAGGTGAATACGGTCGTTTGCCTGAAACAGGTTCCGGACACCGGCGATGTAAAAATCGACCCCCGGACGGGCACTCTTATCCGGGAAGGAATCAAGAATATCATCAATCCGCTGGATACCTATGCCCTGGAAGAGGGAGTCCGACTGCGGGAACGGTACGGGGGAAAGGTTGCCGTCATCAGTATGGGGCCGCCCCAGGTTGAAGCAGCTTTGCGGGAAGCCATCTCCCTGGGTGCGGACGAGGCCGTGCTGCTGAGCGATAGAGCTTTCGCCGGCGCGGACACCTGGGCCACCGCTTTTACCCTGGCCGCGGCCGTAAACAAGCGGGCAGAATACGACCTGGTAATCTGCGGCCAGCAGACGCTAGACGGAGATACGGGACAGGTAGGCCCGGAACTGGCCGAAATTCTGGACATATCTTTTGTGGCCTACGTCAGTCAGGTGGAAGAGGTTACCGGCAGGCACTTGCGTGTCCGGCGGCTGGTTGAAGATGGTTACGAGATTATCGAAGCCCCGCTGCCGGCGGTAATCACGGTGGTCAAAGAGATTAACCTGCCCCGCCTCCCCTCGCTGCGCGGCATCACCCGCTCCAAGAGCGCCGCCATCCCCGTCCTGACGGCAAAGGATTTGGGACTCGATGAGAGTCTGGTCGGGCTGGCCGGCTCTTTTACCCGGGTGGTCAAGCTCTTCTCTCCGGAGAGAACCTGCTCGGGGGAGATATTCCAGGGTGAGGCGGAAAACCAGGTGGACTGCCTTATCGGCCGGTTGAAAGACACCGGTATAATCTGAAGTTGGAGTTATCATGGTCGACGATGTCTGTCGTGGTGTCTGGGTGTTCGCCGAGCAGCGGCACGGCAAACTGAAAAATATTGCCAGCGAGCTTTTGACCAAAGGCAGGCAGCTGGCCGATGCTCTCCAGACCGACTTGAGTGCCGTCTGCTTTGGCCACCACGTTGGCGAGGTTGCTCAGCTTATCGCCTACGGCGCCGACCGGGTCTACCTGGTAGACAGCCCGGAACTGGCGGGTAACCAGGAGGACTTGTTCACCGGTCAGTTGGCGGCGCTCATTGAGCAATACCGGCCGGAAATCGTGCTCGCCGGCGGGACTCCCCTGGGACGCGCCTTTATCCCACGGGTGGCGGCGCGTGTCCGGACCGGACTCACCGCTGACGCCACTGGACTGGATATTGATACTGCCGAAAGGCGGCTCTGGCAGACCTGCCCGGCCTTCAGCGGTAATTTCCTGGTGACCATCATCTGCCCGGAACGGCGACCGCAGATGGTGACCGTCCGCCCCCGGGTCTTCAAAAAGGGCACGCCGGATATGAAAAGGCAGGGCGAGATAATCAAGGTGGACTTTAACCGCGAGCGTATTACCTCCCGGACCAGGCTGCTCGACTTTGTCGCCGATGTTGCCGGGACGGTGAATATTGACGAGGCGGAGATTATCATTGCCGGCGGGAGAGGGCTGGGCACCGCTAAAAATTTCAAAATGCTGGAAGAGCTGGCGGCGGTTATGGGCGCCGCCGTGGGCGCCACGCGCCCGCCGGTGGATGAAGGCTGGCTTCCCTATTCCCGCCAGATAGGGCAGACCGGGAAAACGGTTTCTCCCCGGCTCTACCTGGCGGTCGGTATCTCCGGGGCGGTGCAGCACCTGGTGGGCATTCAGACCTCTGACGTTATCGTCGCCATCAATGAAGACCCCTCCGCCCCTATTTTCGACATCGCTACTTATGGCATCGTCGGCGACCTGTTTAAGGTCGTCCCCCTGCTCACCGAGAAGCTCAGGAATCGGTAGATAAGCCCGTGTATTTCCTTAACTTACTCAACCCTGGTCGCCCCGTTCCTGCGCAGTGTCAGGCTTTATGCCGTACCTCATCCGTGACGTCTGCCGAGCGTGAGTTTGAGAGGGATAGCGCTGATAGAGGAAACTACACCGCCTGAGCTTGCAGTAACCCGTCATCTCGGCTTATAATGTACTAGAACCTGGCTGAAGCGGAGGTGGGTGTGATGCAGATAAACGTTTCTCAGTTGCTGCAGGAACCGATAGGCGCCTCCCGCGACTACGAAATAAGTGATGAGGTTGATGTTGCCGGGGACGGCAATTGCCGGGAAGCTTCGGGTAAGGTCAGGCTGCTGCGTACCCACCGCGGCACACTGGTCCGGGCAGAACTGAATACGGAGATAGAACTGGTTTGCAGTCGTTGTTTGAGGCCGTTTCGCTATCCGGTTACCTTGAAAATTGAAGAAGAGTACATTCCGGTAGTCGATGTCGTCAGCGGTGTCCCGTTACCCGCCTCGGAAGAACCCGGTTCTTTCGTCGTTGACGAGCACAATGTTATTGACCTGACCGAGGCGATTCGTCAGTACGCGCTGCTGGCAGTACCGATGAAGCCTCTCTGTAAGGAAAATTGTGCCGGGCTTTGCCCGGTTTGCGGGAACAATCTGGATGGGGATTCCTGCCGGTGCCCGCAGCCGGTAACCGACCGGCGCTGGTCTGAGTTAAGTAAACTACTCTGATAATAAATAAACATTAAGGAACGAACGGATTATGGGAGCTTTACCGAAACGGAAAATATCCAAGGCGCGCCGGGACAAGAGGCGCAGCCATATGGCACTAACTCCTCCGCGCCTGGAAGAATGTCCTCAGTGCCACAGCCCTAAATTGCCTCACCACGTCTGCCAGACCTGCGGCACTTACGCCGGCCGGGAAGTCATCGAGGTTAAAGGCCCCAAAGCGAAGTCTGACTAGCCCCCCTTGAGACAGGCGGCTCGGGTGACCCTGGTATTACTGTCTAAGTTTTGGAGGCCGGTTTATGGCCAGTACCGGTATTTTTTGTGATGAAGGACGGTAAGGGCTGAGATTATGAAAGTTGCTTATGTTTTTCCCGGGCAGGGCTCGCAGTCGGTGGGCATGGGGCAGGACCTCTATGATAACTTTAAGTCGGCCAGGGATATCTTCGACCGGGCCGATGAAGTAGTCGGTTTCCCTCTTTCCAGGCTATGCTTCGATGGTCCGGAAGACGAGTTGCGCCAGACCATCAACGCCCAGCCCGCCATACTCACCGTCAGCTACGCCTGTTTACAGGCGGTCCGGGAGGTTAATCCTGGTTTTCCGCCCCCCGCCTTTGTCGCCGGGCACAGTCTGGGCGAGTATACGGCCCTGATTGTCGCCGGCGTGGTTGATTTTGCCACCGCCGTTTACCTGGCCCGGGAAAGAGGCCGCTTGATGCACGAAACCGGCACCGTCCGACCCGGCAGCATGGCGGCGGTGATGGGTCTCGACGAAGTTTCCTTATCTGAAGTGTGCCGGCAGGCCGGCGTTCATATCGTCAATATTAACTGTCCCGGTCAGCTCGTCATCAGCGGCGACCGTGATAACGTCGCCCGGGCGATGGAACTGGCCAGAGATAAGGGGGCGTCCCGGGTTATTCCGCTGCCGGTCAGCGCCGCCTTTCACTCCCCGTTAATGCAGCCCGCCGTGGACGGCATGACCGAGATTATCTCCTCCCTGACTTTCCGTGAGCCGGCTATGCCCATTATCGCCAATACCAGCGCCCGACCGTTGACCACGGCGGAATCGGTAAAAGTGGAGCTGCTCGCTCAAATATGCAGCTGCGTGCAGTGGCAGCCTTCCATCGAGTACCTGACGAACGAGGGCGTGACCGTTTTTTATGAGATAGGTCCCGGCCGGGTGCTTACCGGCCTTATCAAACGGATAAACCGGGAGGTTACCACCCTGAATATCGGTGATGCCGGGGCGGTTAAGAGTATCGCTGGAACGTAATATCCCCTCTCTCTTTTGCAGGGGGTTAAAATTAAGGGGTGTTTAAGAGGGGCGAAACCCCTCTTTCCAGACCCTTCCCTCTCTTCTCTCTAAGGAGAAGGGGATACCGGGGGTGAGGTAAAAATAACTGAAGGAGGCAAAATATGGACCTTTCCGGAAAGGTAGCCCTGGTTACCGGCAGCGCCCGCGGCATCGGGCGGGAAATCGCCCTCAAGCTGGCCGAGGTCGGCGCGACGGTGGTGGTCAGTGATGTGGCTGACGCCGAGCCGGTGGCTGAAGAAATCAGGGCGATGAACCGGCAGAGCCTGGCTGTGGCCGCCGATGTTACCTCGTCGACGGCGGTCGCCGCCCTGGTGGACATGATAATCTCCACCTATGACCGGATTGACATCCTGGTAAATAACGCCGGTATCGCCCGGGACCAGCTTTTGATTCGCATGTCTGACGAAGACTGGGATAAAGTGCTGGAAGTCGACCTGAAAAGCGTTTTCCTCTGTACCCGGGCCGTGCTGAGGCCGATGATGAAGCAGCGCTGGGGCAGGATTATCAGCATTTCCAGTATCGTCGGGATTGCCGGTAACCCCGGTCAGGCCAATTACGCCGCGGCCAAGGCGGGCATCATCGGTTTTACCAAGACCGTGGCCAAGGAAGTGGGTTCACGCGGCATCACGGCTAACGCTATCGCTCCCGGCTTCATTGATACTCAGATGACCCAGCAGCTGCCCGAGGCACAGCGGCAGGAGCTGATGAAGCGGATTCCCCTCGGCTTCCTGGGCACCCCCCGTGACGTGGCGGAGGCGGTGGCTTTCCTGGCTTCCGATGAGGCGCGGTATATCA
>JACZSH010000047.1 GCA_022574315.1 Chloroflexota bacterium
CGGGCGCCAGGGTGATAATTGTCGGCAGCTTTTCCGGGCAGTCTTCCTCGTCTCAATTTCTGAAAATGGGCAAAGCGTTCGGCGAAAACCTGCTGGGTGTGGTGCTGAACAAGGTGCCCAAGAGCCAGCTAAAGCGCCTGACCGAAGAGCTTTCGGCGGAGCTTGAGGCGGCGGGGATCAGGCTGCTGGGGGTACTGCCCGAAGACAGGACCCTCTTATCATTGACGGTGGCGGAACTGGCGGATGCCGTCCAGGGCAAAATCCTGAACAGCGCGGAAAGGTCAGCCGAACTGGTGGAAAACCTGATGGTGGGTGCCATGAGCGTGGATTCCGGCCTTGACTACTTCGGGCGCAAGCCGAATAAAGCGGTAGTCGTCCAGGATAACCGACCGGATATGCAGATGGCGGCGCTGGAGACCTCGGTACGGTGCCTGGTGGTCAGTGGTGAGGTGACGCCGATTGAATACGTCAGATATAAAGCCGAAGACAGGGGAGTTCCCATTATTTTAACCCAAAGCGATACCAGTGCCATCGTGGCGAGCATTGAAGACGCCCTGGGACAGACCAGATTCAATCAGGAAAAGAAGCTGACCCGGGTTGCCGAAATCGCAGGGCAGAACCTGGACTTCCCGGCGATATACCAGGGACTGGGCCTGGGCTAAGCGGTTTCCGGTAATCCAGGAAGAGGGGTATTCCGGCATGGGGAGCAAGGCAGTCAGGCAGACGTACGCCTCGGCGGGCGTTGATATCGACGTCGCGGCCAGGGCCAAGGAGCTTATCGGGAAACAGGCCCGCACCACGCACGGCCCTGAGGTGCTGAGCGGGGTGGGGTTTTTCGGCGGACTTTTCGAGCTCAAAGGCTACCGGCAGCCGGTGCTGGTGTCCAGCGCCGACGGGGTGGGCACCAAGCTCAAGATTGCCGCCGCCCTGGGCAAGCACGACACCATCGGCATCGACCTGGTCAATCACTGCGTCAACGACATCCTTACCTGCGGTGCGGAGCCGCTTTTCTTCCTGGACTACATCGGCATGGGCAAGCTGGTGCCGGCGCAGGTGGAAGATATTGCCCGGGGACTGGCGCAGGCCTGCCGGGAAGTCGGCTGCGCCCTGATTGGCGGGGAGACCGCCGAGATGCCCGGCCTGTATGCCGGGAAAGACTATGACCTGGTGGGCTTTATCGTCGGGGTGGTGGAGAAAGAAAAGCTGACCACGGGAAAAGCAATCCAGGCCGGTGACACCATCCTGGGCCTGCCCTCCAGCGGATTGCACACCAACGGCTATTCGCTGGTACGCCGGATTTTTAACGCCGAGCAATTCCAGCAGCATTATGAAGAACTGGGGCGGACGCTGGGGGAAGAGCTACTGACACCGCACCGGTGTTATTACAAAGAGCTGAAGCCACGGCTGCCGCAAATCAAGGGTCTGGCGCATATCACCGGCGGCGGGCTGATTGATAATGTGCCCCGGGTATTGCCGCCTGACCTGGCGGCAAAGATCAACCGGCGGATGTGGACGGTGCCTCCAATTTTTCAGCTGATACAGAAACGGGGCAACGTTGACGAGATGGAAATGTACCGGGTATTTAACATGGGCATCGGGATGGTGCTCATCGGCTCCCCGGAAAATGCGGCTAAACTCCGGCAAGCCCTGCCCGAAGCCATCACCATCGGAGAGGTGGTGACACAGGGAGGGGAAGACAGAGTAATTATAGATTAGACGAACTCAGGAGTAAAATATAACGATATTATTAAAAATCAGGGAAACAATTCCTAGCTGATTAGCTTTGATTTGTTTTAATAGTTATGTTAATCTTGCCGGTCGTTTAAGCAAAGGCGGCTTGAAGGGCGGGGATGGTTATACACTCCTGATAGGAGGGTGTACAGAATGAAAAAGCTTATAATAGGATTGATAGTAGTGTTTTTGTTGCTGGTGTCTGTTTCCTGCGCTCCACCTGTTCCCGCACCAGCCCCAGCGCCGGCTCCAGCCCCAACAGCTACTGCTCCCGCTAATATTAAGATGACAGCGACCATCAGTGGTCTGGAAAAAGGGGAAGAAGCTGCACTCACTATATCGCTATCGCCCGGAATAGATCCTGCCGGAAAACCGCTACTTAAGCAAACTATAAAAAGCGATGGAAAAAGAAGCATGACAGTGAAGATAACCACCAGTCTTGAAGATGGTTACTATCTGCTGTTTCTGGAAACACCGGACAAATATTTCCGGGAACCTAAAGGCTATCTCTTCATGGTGAGTAAGTCTGAGATAGTAAATCCGACTGGCATGAAAGTGATATTCAATCTCTTGCCTCAGCCTGAAGGTCTCGTTGACGAAGCGTATATCAGTCTATCCGCGCCGCCAAAAGGACCGCCGCCCCCCAGTCCCCGCATTTTCAGTAAGGCCGTCCCTGACGAGGCTTATTATCTGCCGGGAGAAACAGTTGAAGTAAAGCTTTTGTTTAAAAACAAATCTTCAAACAACGTCACGTTAGAATACCTGCCAGAGATTCGTGTAGCGAAGCATCATTATGGGAAGCCCTTGAGTACCGGGCAGGCATTGTATTCCTGGACCGGCCGCGAGCTGCTGTTGGAGCTAAAGCCTGACGAAACCACAACCATAGACTTTATCTGGGACCAGAAGGACACAAATGGAGAACAAGTGCCACCCGGTTGGTACTATGTTACCTGGAAGGATCCTAATGTGACCGGTGAAACTGTCTGGAAAGCAAGCAAGGTGGCTATGGTATTGGTCCGTTACTCCCGGGGAGCCATCGAGAAAACCATCGAAGTGAATGAGTCGCAGACGGTGAAAGACATCACGATAACATTGGCGAGAATCGTATTAACGACCGAAGAGATGATGATCTACGTCCGCGGTACGCCGGCGTATATTCCACCGTCTTCAAAGAACTCGTCGATGGAGGGTTTTGGCGAGTATAGCATTGATGGCGGGGAAGTCATACCGCTTTACGGACGCAGTCTCTGGGAGGAAAATAGGTCGGAGTTTCACTGGGGAGGCCGCCGACCTGGCGTGCTTGACCCGGTTCCCAATGGTGCTAAGGAGCTGGTTTTCCGGATTAAAAACGTCAGCATGACTCACGCCCCGAGCGAAATAGTAGAAGGCCCCTGGGAGTTCAGGGTGTCGCTGGAATAGTTGAGAATAAAATAGGAGGATAGAGATAAATGAAGAAGCTAGTTGTTCTGTGTATGATAGCACTAGCGATTCCTTTGCTAATAACTTCAGTGGCGGGGTGCCAACAACCTCCCGCTCCCCGACCGGCACCACCGCCGAAGAAATCAGGCTAATCGATGATAAAAGCGCCCGCTGGATTGCCGCTGACACCATCCGGGAGCTGACCGGAGAAACGATACAAAAGAGACTGGCGAAAACGAAATAGGCGTTTGTGGGAGGGAATTTATGCGAGCTATTATCAGCGTATCCGACAAAGCGGGGGTGACCGATTTCGCCCGGGAGCTAAACGAACTGGGCTATGAAATTTTCAGCACCGGCGGCACCCAAAAAGCCATCGCCGGGGCGGGTATTCCGGTAAAAAGCATCTCCGAAATAACCGGGTTCCCCGAGATTCTGGACGGCCGGGTGAAAACGCTGCACCCGAAAGTCCACGGCGGACTGCTCGCCAGGCGCGACCTGCCCGCTCACATGGATGAGTTGGCCGAGAATAAAATCGAGACTATCGAACTGGTCGCCGTCAACCTGTACCCCTTCGTCCAGACGGTCGCCAAAGAGGGGGTTACCCTTGAAGAGGCGCTGGAAAACATCGACATCGGCGGGCCGACTATGATTCGGGCCTCAGCCAAGAACTTCCCCGGCGTCATCGTGGTGGTAGACCCGGCCGATTACAGGCCGGTGGCCGAAAAACTAAAGCGGGGAGACTTACCCCCGGAGGAGCGCCAACGACTGGCGCAGAAGGCTTTTCAGCACGTGGCGCTGTATGACACGGCTATCTCCCAGTACCTGAGACGGGACGAGTCAGGCTTCCCGGCAGAAATGACCATCGGCATGAAGAAACGCTACGGGCTGCGCTACGGGGAGAATCCGCACCAGATGGCCGCCTTCTACGCCGAGCAGATGGTCGGCGCTGCCCTGGACACCGGCATTACCTGGGCGGAACAGCTGGGCGGCAAGGCGCTTTCCTTCAACAATATCCTGGACGCGGATGCCGCCTGGGGCGCCGTCATTGATTTTTCGGCGCCGACGGTGGCCGTTATCAAGCACACCAATCCCTGCGGCCTGGCCACTCACGGCGATATTGCCGAAGCTTACCGGCGAGCGCTCAGCGGCGACCCGGTAGCCGCCTTCGGCGGCATCGTGGCCGTCAACCGTCCGGTTGACGAGGCAACCGCCGAGGAGATAAGCCAGACCTTTTATGAGATTATCATCGCCCCTGAATACGAACCCGAAGCACTGGCATTGCTGCAGCGCAAGAAAGACCTGAGGATTCTGGCGACGAAACTGCCTGAGACCTACGGCGTGTCCCACCAAGGATATCTCGATTTCAGACGGGTAAGAGGCGGTTTTCTGGTGCAAAGCTCGGATTCACTGGCCGAAGACAGCGTACAGCTCAAGACGGTAACCAGGCGGGAACCGACCGAGACCGAGATTGCCGACCTGCTTTTCGCCTGGCGGGCGGTAAAACACGTAAAATCGAACGCCATCGTGCTGGTCAAGGACCGGACGCTGGTGGGCATGGGGGCGGGACAGCCGAGCCGGATTGTCAGCGCCCGGGTCGCCAGGGATAAGGCCGGAGAAAAGACGGCGGGCAGCGTGCTGGCTTCAGACGCCATGTTCCCCTTCTCCGACGTAGTGGAGGCGGCGGCGGAGGGCGGCGTGACCGCCATCATCCAGCCCGGCGGTTCGATACGGGACGAAGACTCCGTTAAAGCCGCCGACGAGCATAACATAGCGATGGTCTTTACCGGCGTAAGGCACTTCAGACATTAGGCCGGAAGTGAGGTGAACTATGGCTAACGCGGTTTTAGTAATAGACATGCTCCGCGGTTTCCTGGAGGAAGGGTATCCGCTTTACGGCGGGGAAAATGCCCGCCGCATAATCCCGAATATTCAAAATCTTCTGGAGCGGGAGATTGCCGGCGGCGCCAAGGTATTTTTCATCTGTGACCGGCATGACCCTGACGACCTCGAGTTCAGGATGTTTCCTCCCCACTGCGTTGCCGGGACCGCCGGGGCGGAGATTATTCCGGAACTGGCCAAATACCCGGGTGAGATAATAGCCAAGAAGCGCTACAGTGGCTTTTTCGGCACGTCGCTGGAAGCCCGGCTGAAAGAGCTTCAGCCGGAGAAAGTAATTGTCTGCGGGGTACTCACCAATATCTGCGTGCTGCATACCGTGGCCGATGCCCGGAATCGCGATTATTCAGTGGCGGTGCCGGTTGACGGCGTGGCTTCTCCCGACGAAGAAGCACACCGTTTTGCCCTGGCCCATATGGAAAAGGTGCTTGGAGCCAAGCTCACTGACACCGGAGGACGCTATGAAAAAGCCTGAATTCGAACCGGACGCTAACGTACTGTCCGGGAAAACGGCGGATGTTTACTTTGCCCATACCGTGGATATACTGCGCCGCGAGGGGATTAACCCGGTGGCCACCATGGAGGTCTTCAGCCGCCGGGCGGGGCTGGTCTGCGGCATAGCAGAGGTGAAAGCGCTGCTGGCCAGGATCCTGCCCGAGGATAACCGTGAAGTATGGGCCCGGGACGAGGGTGGGGAGATGGACCGGAAGGAGGTGGTGCTGCGTTTCACGGCGCCCTACCAGAGCTACGGGCTATACGAGACGGCGATATGCGGTATCCTGGCGCATTGCAGCGGCTGGGCGACGGCGGCCAGGGAGTGCGTGACCGCCGCCCGCGGCATACCCGTCATCAGTTTCGGCGCCCGGCACGTTCATCCCGCCGTTTCCGGGGTAATGGACTACTCCGCCATCGTCGGCGGTTGTACCGGCTGCTCCAGCACCGGCGGCGCGGAACTGGCCGGTATCAAGCCGGCGGGAACCATGCCCCACGCCCTGATAATAGTCATGGGCGACACGGTCAGGGCGACGCTTGCCTTTGACAAACATATGCCGCCGGAGATGCCCCGCATCTCGCTGGTGGATACCTTCAAGGATGAGTCCGAGGAGAGCCTGCGGGTGGCCGAGGCGCTGGGCGAAAAGCTCAACAGCGTGCGACTGGACACTCCCGGGGAGCGGGGCCGGGTTACCATTGACCTGGTCAAAGAAGTAAGGGCCAGGCTTGACCTGGCCGGCTTCAAACAGGTCGGGATTTTTGTCAGCGGCGGTTTTGACCCGGAGCGCATCACCGATTTTCTGGAGAGCGGCGCGCCGGTCGACAGCTTTGGCGTCGGCAGCTACATCAGCGGCGCCCGGCCGATTGACTTTACCGCCGACCTGCACGAGATAGCCGGCAGGCCGATAGCCAAGCGGGGCCGGATTCCCGGCATCACACCCAATCCCAAGCTAAAGCGGGTAATGTAACCTGACGAGAAAACCGACCTCTTTACGTATAAAAAGGAAGCTAGCGCCAGTCGGTTAACTCGGAACGGGCACTGTTCACCCAATATCCCTCAGCAGCTTGCAATAATCATTGACAAATCAGATAATTCAGTATATTCTGATTATTGTGACACGTAAGAAAACGGTACGAGGTAATGAAAATGGCCAAGCAGAAAAGCGGTGAATCATCTTGTAACCCGGAAGGAGACACCTGTTGCTGCGTTGTCGGCATCGTCAGCGTGGACGAGAGGGGACAGATGGTGCTGCCCAAGGAACTGAGAGAGAAAGCCGGTATCCGCGCCGGAGATAAACTGGCGATCAGCACCGTGGAGAAAGACGGCCAGGTCTGTTGCATTTTTTTGACCCGGGTGGCAGAACTCGGTGACATGGTGAAAGCCACACTGCAACCGTTAATGAAGGGAATACTCTAAATACAATCTAAGGGGGACTTGCAAATGAAAGACGAAGAAATCAGGCAGGCAGTCAGGGACCACTACGGCGGTATCGCGGTAGAGAAGACATCCTGCTGCGGTTCGGTCAGTACGTGCGGTTGTGGTGGCGACGTTCCGGTAGATTCTTTGAGTAAGGCGATTGGCTATTCGAATGATGAACTGGGGGCGGTTCCCGATGGCGCCAACCTTGGGCTTGGCTGCGGCAATCCGACAGCACTGGCTTCTCTGAAGAAAGGGGAGACAGTACTCGACCTCGGTTCCGGAGCCGGCTTTGATTGCTTTCTGGCGGCAAACGTGGTTGGGGAAACAGGGAGAGTCATCGGCATTGACATGACACCGGAGATGCTGGAGAAGGCCAGAGAAAACGCCCGGAAGGGCAATTACGATAACGTGGAATTCCGGCTGGGCGAGATTGAGAATATTCCGGCCGCGGATAACTCGGTGGACGTGGTCATTTCCAACTGCGTGATTAACCTTTCTCCGGACAAGCCGAAAGTTTTCGGGGAGTCGTTCCGGGTGTTAAAGCCGGGTGGCCGCTTGATGGTGTCCGACATCGTTCTGATGAAGGAACTGCCTGAGGTTCTCCGGAGCTCTATCGCCGCCTACGTCGGCTGTATTTCCGGGGCGCTGCTGAAAGAGGACTACCTGGAGACAATCAGACAGGCCGGTTTCGAGGACGTTAAGATACTGGAAGAGACAACCTATCCGGTTAAGTCCATGATAGAAGACCCGATGGTCAAAGAAGTCATCGACAAGCTAAACCTGTCACCGAAAGATATAGACGAAAACGCCGAATCCGTGGTCAGCATTAAGGTACAGGGTATAAAGCCGGAGTAGAGAGATTTTTCTCGACCTCACCCCCCTAATCCCCCTCTTCTTTCAAAGGAGAGGGGGAGAGTTTTTAAAAGAGGGGCTTCGCCCCTCTTAGACACCCTTGATATTTAGCTTTTTGCAGTGGGAAAGTTCAGGCAGAAAGTCCGGCACATCTCCGAAACACCCCTATTAAAAGGTTTTCAACTTCGCCTGAATTCCAGGCGCAGCACCTGCCTGGTGTCGGCGGTCACCTTTACCCGCTCATCCAGGCGCCAGCCCACCACCCAGAGGATGTGCTCAGGCGAGCAAACGATGGGCACGCGCTGGCGCCAGGCGCCGGGAATCCGGCTGTCAATCATGAATATACCCAGTTTCTTGGTCCGTGACATGCCCAGTGGCTGGAAACGGTCTCCGGCGCGCCGGTTACGCACCGTTAACCGGTTACCGGTTTTAGCATAGTCGAAATAGGCGGTGAAACCGCTGTCCGGCTCGTTCATCTCTTCCCGGTCGACGAAAGAGGCCCCGACCTGCCAACCCGGTAATCGCGTTTCTCCCGGCACCTTGAGGGCAAACTCTCCGCTAAAAGGGGGGAAAGGAGACAGGGCGGCGGGATGCGCGCTGAGCAGGTACCGGTCATATTCTATGGTAAATTGCAGGCCCGCCGGCAGGCTGATTTTTCTTCCCGCCGGCTTGTGTAGCGACGATAACAGTCCTTCGATGTGGCGGGTCTCGATATCCTTAAGGCTCCCCAGCAGCTTCTCAATCGATATCCGGAGCAGTTGCCGCTGGAGGGCAATCGGCAGGCGAAGGAATTTTCCCCGGTCCAGGGTTACCGCTTTTTCTTCTTCCCGGGCAATATTCCGCCACTTTCGGTCGGCTTCCTTTTCCAGGAAGGAAACGTCATCCGTCGCGATGCGGGCCACCCGCAGCAGGGCTTCCTTTACCTGTGGGTTATAGCTCTGGAGCAGCGGCACCAGCTGCTGACGGATACGGTTTCGCAGCGGCGTGAGCGACAGGTTGGAAGCATCTATCCGGGGTGTGAGCCGGTACTGGCCGCAGTAGTCTTCCGTCTCGAGGCGACTTATCATCAGCAGCGGCCGGATAACGGTCAGTCTTTTACTCCTGGCCGGCCACCGGCCGGTCGGCTGCAACCCCCGCAGTCCACGGGTGCCGGTGCCCCGCACCAGGTGCATCAGTATCGTTTCGATGTGGTCGTCAACCGTATGCCCGACGGCGACCCGGTCGGCGCCGCAGGACGCGGCGACCTCAGACAGGAAAGTATACCTGACTTCACGGGCCGCTTCTTCCGGAGAAAGGCGGTGCTCGGTCTGGTAGCTTTTGACGTCTCGCGCCTCGATGGTGGCCGGGACCTCAAGCTGGCAGGCCAGGTCGGCAACGTAGCGGGCATCAGCGGCGGACGCTTCTCCTCTCAGCCGGTGGTCGAGATGGGCCACGTGCAGTTTCAGGCCCAGCGCCTCCCGTAATTCCACCAGGACATGCAGCAGGCAGACCGAGTCCGCCCCGCCGGACACCGCCACCACCAGTTTCTGCCGTCTGGAGACCAGTTGCTGCTCCCTGATGTAACGGAGCACCCGCTCGGTTAACGGGGAAAGCGCCGCCGGATTTTTTTTATCCACCGCTAGCCGCTCAATTCGCCGGTTTTCACTTTTCGGGAAAGACGTATCAGCTCGTATATCCCACTGGCGGTAAGAACGGAGTTTATCACCATGATAGGTAAAAGCTGCAGGATGATACCATAGACCAGGAAAGAGACCGCCGCCACCGTCAGTAAAATCTTAACCGCATAAATATTTCTCAGTAGCATTGAACCTATCAGGCAGGCTCCGGCAAAAAATCCCAGAATATCAATCATTTTCCCTCCCTGTTAGTTATTATCGGTACTGGTAATACTTGAGCGGAGCGGCGAAGGTGGGCGAAGTTATATCTATCCGGCGGCCTGCAAGATAAGCCGCGTGCGGTGCAGGGATTCCGGCGGGCGGGTAAAACCCAGAGCAGCGGCTACCTGCTCCGGTCTGCCGGCGCCGTGGCTGCCGCAGCGCAACCTCATCCCAATAGTACCGCGGCCGTCACTGCTGTCAATAAGCCAGAGGTCATCCACCAGTGCCCGCAGGTCGTAATTCCGCGGTCCGGTATCCCGCTGGTGCTGCCAGGGCAGCTTCTCCAGCGAGAGCAGGGAAGCCAGCGCCGACTCGATGTCCGCCGGGGACTTATCCGTCTCCAGTTCCACCCGGTATTCGGCAAAGCGGACCTGTGACTGCAAGGACGGTAATATCGGCGCCAGCGGGTAGACCTGCAATATCTCAATCCCTGGCGGCAGCTGCTGACCCACCGCCGAGGTAAAAAAGTGCGGGGAAACCGTCCGGGTCACCAGGATATCCAGCAGTTCCGCCTCACTGGTAACGCCCACCGCCAGGGGAGCCGCCAGTGACATCCGGGGGTGGGGGTTGCACGCCCCGGAATAGGCCAGGGGTATCCCGGCCCG
>JACZSH010000048.1 GCA_022574315.1 Chloroflexota bacterium
ACTGGCCACCAGCAAAATGGCGTCCGATTCATAGAAGCGTTTGGTTACTTTTATAGCGTCGATAACCTTGTCCGCGTCCACCCGGGCAATTTCGGCGGCGGTTTCGTTTATCTTACCCACGCCGTGGCCACTGGTTCTCCGGCCGCCGATGAGTATCCGGTGCCGGTAATCAGACTTTATACTGGATAGTCCGCTCAAGTCAGCGGCATCCGTATTGACGGCAAAGGCACCGGTGATTATTTCAATACGACGTTCCCGGCTGGCTCTCTTTCCCAAGCGGGCAAATTCATCGGCAATCCGACTGCCGCATTGCCCACATCCAACGACTATTATTTTCATTTCTCACCTCTTTCAGTTGTTTATTGTGGTTCAATCTCCCCGTCGTTACGCCTATATGATACCCGGAACGGAGAGACTATGGTATCCCCATTTAGTACCACCAGGCGCCAAACATTGGTACCTCCCTCTTTATCGAACAACACCAGTGCCCGGCCAGGGTTAAATAAGCTACCAGCGTCATGTCCACCGGTGGTAGAATTAAGATAAACAAGGCGCCGCTGTCAGTCCCAAATAAAGGGAGAATAATTTTATGACACAGATTACCTACGACTATTTCACAAAGGCGGACATCCGCACGGGCCGAATCGTCAGGGTGGAGGACTTCCCCGGGGCAAGAAAACCGGCTTACAAGCTCTGGATAGATTTCGGGGAACTGGGCATAAAAACATCCAGCGCCCAGATTACCGAGCGCTACGCTAAAGAGGCACTGCTGGATAGTATGGTTATTGCCGTCACCAATTTTCCCCCGCGCCAGGTGGCCGATTTCCTTTCCGAAGTGCTGGTGCTGGGTGCCATGCTCGGCGAGGATAAAGTCGTGCTGGTGCGACCGGACGGCGACGTATCCCCCGGAAAAAGAGTCCTCTAACCATCATTACCCCGGCCGGCAAGCCTGGTTGAGACCGGTCACGACCAGCCCGTCCAGATAACACGATTAAACCCGTTTCTAAGCCCCAGTTTAAACCAGAACCGACTTGACAATCGAGGCTAATTATGGTACATTAATCTAAGAAGCCGGTGGTCCCGAATCTGAGGAATGAGGAGGTGTACTGTGAGGCTTCATGAACTCTTCGGGGTGTGGCAGGTGGACAGGCAATGCCCTGCGTGAAGGCAGGGCAGAGGAAACTCGAACCCGACTCGAGTTAGAATAAGGAGTCAGTCTCCGTAAGGAGAGACCCGATTCGGTAGTAATAACCGAAAGTGAGTTGGGAGAGAGCCAAACCAGACTAGACGGGGGTCGCTGAAAAAGTGACCCCCCTTTTTTTAGCCACCATCTTGACAGGGGGATTATTGCCCGCCTAGAATTAACGCAGAGTAGTCAGCACCGGTAATGTCATGGATAAAAAACCCAAAGTTTATGACGTCAGCCTGACGATACACCCTGATATGCTGGTGTGGCCGGGAAACCCGCCGGTAACGGTGGAGGCGGCCAAGGCAATCGCCCGGGGTGACTCAAGCAACGTCTCTTTGCTCCATATCGGTACCCACACCGCCACCCACGTCGACGCGCCGCGACATTTCATCGAGGGCGCCCCTGGAATTGACAGTATCAGCCCCGACGTCCTGCTGGGTGAAGCCCGCCTTTTTCAACTGCCGGGGGTCCGCCGTATTGACCGGCAGGTACTGCAAGCACTGGACTTGAAAGGGGTTAGCCGCCTGCTGCTGGGGACAGATAACTCCGTCCTGCTCAGACAAAAAGAACTGGACACCGGTTATACGTTCGTAACCGGAGATGCCGCCCGTTACCTGGTGGAGACAGGGATCCGGCTTATCGGCATTGATTACCTTTCCATAGAAGAACACCAGAAAGAGGGGAGACCCACCCATCATATCCTGCTGGAGGCAGGGGTAGTGATTGTCGAAGGGCTGGACCTGGCTGGAGTACCGCCCGGCGATTACGAACTGCTGTGCCTGCCGCTGAAAATCAAAGACGGTGACGGGGCACCGGCGCGAGTATTACTGAGGGAGGTATCATGAACCGACCCATCAGGCTGGTGCCGGCTATCCTGACCGAAGACCCCAAAACACTGGAGACGATGATACGGCTGGCGGAGACGTTTACCGATTACGTACAGGTGGACGTCATGGACGGGCAGTTCGTCCCCTCACGCAGCATATCGTGGGCGGACATGGAGGGCCTACCGGTGAAGCTGAAATGGGAAGTGCATCTCATGGTACAGCACCCGGAGGAGTACCTGGCAGGCTTCCGCAAAGCCGGGGCGCAACGAGCCATCTTCCACTACGAAGCCGGTCAATCACCCCGGAAAGTTATCGCCACCGCCAGAACTCTGGGTCTTGAAGCCGGGCTGGCGGTGAACCCGGAGACACCTGTCTCCGCCATACTCTCCCTGGTCGACGAGCTGGACAGCGTTCTCTTCCTGTCGGTGAACCCGGGGTTCTACGGCAGCCAGTTCATCCCCGAAGTGATGACTAAAGTGGCCGAACTGCGCCGGCTCCGGCCGGAGATAGAAATAGGCATCGACGGCGGCATAAAAGAGGCTAACATTACCCAGGTGGCCAAATCGGGAGTGAACGTTATCTACGTAGGGAGCGCCGTTTTTTTACAGCCGCAACCCGCCGAGAGCTACCGGCGCCTGCTGGCCCTGGCACAGGGGAGTTAACTCAGGCAGCCGCTATTTTCCGGTTTTCCTGACGGCGTGCCCACCGAACTGCTGACGCATGGCGGCCAGAAGCTTGACACCAAAAGGCTGCTCCTGACGGGAGCGAAAGCGCACCTGGAGCGCCTGGGTGATGACCGGCACCGGCACGCCCAGTTCGATGGACTCCTGTACCGTCCAGCGGCCTTCTCCGGAGTCGTCAACGTAAGCCTGGAGACCTTCCAACCCGGGGTCCTCGTGCAGGGCAGCCGCCGCAAGGTCGAGTAGCCACGAGCGCACCACGCTGCCGTGACGCCATATTTCCGCGGTGCGAGCCAGGTCTATGCCGAATTCCTCTTTGGCGCGCATCAGTTCAAAACCTTCGGCATAGGCCTGCATCATGCCGTACTCAATACCGTTATGAATCATCTTGACGAAATGCCCCGACCCGGCGGGGCCAATGTGGCCATATCCCGTGTCCGGGGAAGGGGCCAGTGTCCGGAAAACGGGTTCGAGTCTGCGGAAGGCTTCCGGTTCACCGCCGACCATGAGGCTATAGCCTTCTTTCAACCCCCAGACGCCGCCACTGGTGCCGACGTCCAGAAAAAAGAGTCCTTTCCCTGCCAGCGACTCGGCCCGGCGCATGCTATCCTTATAGTTGGAATTACCGCCGTCGATGATGACATCACCGGCCGACAATAGACTGCTCAAGACGTTGATGGTGCTTTCGGCAGGCTCGCCGGCGGGTACCATGAGCCAGACGGCACGAGGACTGGAAAGCCTGGCTAACAATTCTTCAAGAGAAGCAACGCCTTCCGCACCCTGTTTCACCACGGCGGCCACGGCAGCCGCGGATGGGTCATAGACGACCACGCGGTGCCCGCCGCCGACCAGGCGCTGCGCCATGTTACCGCCCATTCTGCCCAGACCAATCATACCTAGTTCCATAGCTTCCCTCCTCCTCAAAATCAGAGCCCGCTGGTCAGCGCCGAGATTGAATCCCCGTCACTCGACTCCAGGTGGACTCGAATCACGCGCCGCCCCAGCGATTGCAGGGTCTGGAGGTCGCCCAGAGCCTGTGCGTCAGCCAGCACACCGAAGGTGAAGAATTCACCGGGAACGGGAATATCTTGCCGGTAGCCGGCGGTTATCTGCAAAAACAGGCCGCTATTGGGGCCACCTTTGTGCAGTTGACCGGTAGAATGCAACAACCTCGGCCCGTAAGCGGTGGTAGTGGCGATGTGATATTGCTGCCTGACCTTCCGGGAAAGCCCGGCCAGCGCCCGGTCGGTATCCGGCGTCTGGCGGAGATAAACCATCACCGCCAGGTAATCACCTTTCCCGACTTTAGACAGTAAGCCAGCCAGGGAAACCTCCGATTTGACCTCCGGGAAATGCCCACGGTCACGGTATTCCTGGAGGACACGCCCGGTAGCGTTTTTGGCGGCCTGCACGTCAGGCTGGTCAAAGGGATGCACGCCCAGAACAGCCCCGGCGACGGCAACGGCAAATTCCCAGCGGAAAAACTCCGCACCCAGGTCGTAACACTCCGCCATCTCCAGTGTCAACACCGGCTGTCCGGAAGAGGCGATACGCTCCATGGCGGTATCGATAGCGGCGTTATCATCCCCTTTCAAGCGAAGACAAACGAAGAGCCGGTCGTCTCCGTAATCAGCCCCGTCTGTGAGAGGCTCCCCGGTGACCGGCACGATACCTTTGCCTTCCTTACCGAGGCTCTCGGCGATAAGCTGCTCCACCCAGAGGCCGAAGCTGGCGAGGGCCGGGGAAGTTACCAGGGTAAGTTTATCCCGCCCTTTCAGGGACAGGGCGGCCATCCCGGCGCCCAACCAGGCACCCACATTCTCCCGGACGGGCACGTCCGAACCGCAGGCAGAACGCATAATATCCACACCGTCGAGAAGTCTCTTTATGTCAATTCCCATCAGGGCGGCCGGCACCAGTCCAAAGTAGGACAGGACGGAATAGCGACCACCCACGTCGGAGGGATTGACAAAAACGCGCCGGAAACCGGCTTCCTCAGCCAGTTTCGCCAGCGATGTTCCTTCATCGGTGATAGCGATGAAGCTCTGCCCGGCCGCCTTTTCGCCCCGGTCAGTTTCGACAAGTTTTCTAAAATACCGATAAAAAGAAGTGGTCTCCATGGTGCCGCCCGATTTGGAAGCAACGATAAAGAGAGTATGCGCCGGGTCGATAGCGTCAGTAACCGACTGTACCCAGTCCGGCACCGTAGAATCAAGCACGATAAGCCGGGGAGAGTCCTCGGCGGTACCGAGAGTACGGCGCAATACTTCCGTCCCCAGGCTGGCACCACCCATACCCAGCAACACCACGTGTCGGAAGCCGGCACCCCGTATCTCATCAGCAAAAGATACCAGGGCAGGTACCTGCTGACGCATAAAATCGGTAACCTTCAACCAGCCGAGGCGATTGGTAATTTCCCGCGGTTCCGGTTTCCAGACAGTATGGTCTTTCCGCCAGATACGCGCCACCACGTCACGCTGCTGCAGGTCAGCCAGGACAGCTTTTACATCGGGAGAATCAATCATGATAACCTTCTCCGAACCGGTCTTCTATTTGGGGCCGGTTCCAGACTCGATATCCAGCACTTTTCGCAATCGGCGAGCGTGCCGTTCTTCACCGGAAAAACGGGCGTTCAGAAAGGCGGTCACCAGCTCTGCCGCCAGCGCACCGCCGATAATGCGCGCTCCCAGACACAGCACGTTCATGTCATCATGTTCCACGCCTTGATGCGCCGAATAAGTGTCATGGCAGATTCCAGCCCGGACACCGGGCACCTTGTTGGCGGCAATACAGGCACCCACGCCGCTGCCGCAGATAATAATGCCGCGCGGCGCTTTACCCGAGGCGACCGCCTGAGCCACGGCGTAAGCGAAATCAGGGTAATCGTCAGACGGGTCAAAGGAATGGGCACCCACGTCCAGCACCTCGTAGCCCTGACCTTTCATCCAGGACAGCAGCTCCTCTTTCAGCGGAAATCCGCCGTGGTCAGCGCCCAGAGCGACCAACTGCGTCATGGTTTACCTTCTTTAACCAATCGTAAAGCTTCATCTGCCATGTGCCGGGCGGTAAGTCCAAGCTGTTCATAAATCACCGGGGCCGGCGCCGAAGCGCCGAATCGGGCAAGGCCGATGACAACCCCTTCCAGCCCCACGTAGCGTTCCCAGCCCAGTTTTGTCCCCGCTTCAATGGAGACGCGTCTCCGGATAGCCGGAGGTAAAACGCTATGACGATAGTCAGCCGGTTGAGCATCGAACAGCTCCCAGGAAGGCAGCGAGACGACGCGAGCGCTGACGTTCTTCTCCAGCAACAGTTTCCCCGCTTCCAGGGCGATATGGACTTCCGAACCGGTGCCGATAAGGATAACATCGGTCGTGGCACCGGCTTCCCACAAAACATACCCGCCACGGCTCACGCCGCTGGCCGGAGCCAGCGTTTCCCGGTCCAGCACGGGCAAGTTTTGCCGACTCAGCGCCAGGGCGGTAGGGCCATGACGGCGCTGCAAAGCCACTTTCCAGGCTTCCGCCGTCTCCGTGGCGTCGGCCGGGCGCAGCGTGACCAGTCCGGGAACCGCTCTCAGCCCCAGAAGCTGCTCGATAGGCTGATGAGTAGGTCCGTCTTCTCCCAGGCCAACCGAGTCATGAGTAAAGATAAAAATTACCCGCAGGCCCATCAAGGCCGCCAGGCGAATGGGAGGACGCATATAATCGTAAAAAATGAGAAAAGTGGCCGTATAGGGAATAATCCCGCCGTGAAGGGACATGCCGTTGGCGACACCGCCCATGACGTGCTCCCGGATGCCGAAGTGGAGGTTGTGGCCACCGTAATTAACGGCGCTAAAATCTCCCTTGTCCGCCAGGATGGTCTTGGTCGAAGGGGAGAGGTCCGCCGAACCGCCCATCAGCGAGTGTAACCGGGGAGCGATGGCGTTCATCACCTGCCCGGAGGCGACACGGGTAGCTATCGGTTTGTCCCCGCTTTGGAAAAGACGGTCAAGACCGGCATCCCAGCCTTCCGGCAGGTCGCCGCTCAAATCTTCGGCCAGTTGACGCGCTTCTTCCGGATAAGCCCGTTGGTAGGCCGCCAGCCGACCCTGCCACTCCTCCTGAGATTGACGGCCGCGCTCCAGTGCCTGCCGGAAGTGTTTCCCGGCTTCAGGGGGGATGGTAAAGGGCTCTTCATATCCCCAGCCCAGGCTTTGCCGGGTCAAACGCACTTCTTCTTCCCCCAGCGGCTCTCCGTGGGCGGCGGCGGTACCCGCCTTGTGGGGACTGCCGTAGCCGATTATGGTGCGGCAGATAATCAGGCTGGGGCGTTCACTTTCCGCCTGAGCTTTACCTATCGCGGCATCAACTTCGGGAAGGTCCATACCATCGATAGGACCAACGACGTGCCATCCGTAAGCCTGAAACCTCCGGGACACGTCTTCCGTAAAAGCAATGTCGGTGTTACCTTCAATGGAGATATCGTTATCGTCATAAAGGTAAATGAGTTTCCCCAGCTTCAAGGTGCCGGCCAGCGAGGCGGCTTCCGATGAAACACCCTCCTCAAGGTCACCGTCCGAGACGATACTGTAGACAAAATGGTTGATTATCCGGTGGCCGGGTCGATTATAATGCTGCGCCAGCCATCGTTCGGCGATAGCCATACCCACCCCGTTGGCGAATCCCTGCCCCAGCGGGCCGGTGGTTACTTCGATACCGTGGTCGGGCGCATATTCGGGATGCCCGGCCGTCCGGCTGCCCCACTGGCGGAACCGCTTGATTTCATCCAGGGGCAGATTATAGCCGGTAAGGTGGAGCAGCGAATACAACAGGGCGGAGGCATGCCCCGCCGAGAGAATGAACCGGTCACGGTCAGACCAGCGCGGGTCGGCGGGATTATGCTTGAGGAAACGGTCCCAGAGCACATAGGCCATGGGTGCGGCGCCTAAGGGCGCCCCGGGGTGACCGGAACCGGCTTTCTGCACCGCGTCCACGGCCAGAAACCGCAGGGTGTTAACGCATAGTTCGTCCAGCTCTGCCGCAGTCATTCCCGACCTTTTCTCCCGGTCCGAGCTATTTTACTTTACTCAGGGAAGGTGCCGTTATCCCTCTTCGGTTTTACCCCAGTTTTGCATCAGCTCTTTCAAACGCTGGGCAAGCCTGGGGTTGGAACGCAGGCGCTCGATAAAAACGGGGCAGCCCTCCGCCATCGAATTCTGGGCAGCCGTGGCCATGCCGGATAAAAGGTTCTGCATGCCGAGGTCCGCCTGCAGCGGCAGACTCGTTCCCGGCGTTGACTCCAGTTGCCGCCGGATATCTTCAGCGGTAAACCGTATGGGCATGACACAAGATTTATACCACGAGCATTCTTTACACTGGACTATCCCGTAAGCTTCGCTCAGAATATCGTCCAAAGCCTGTCTCCTTCTGGTTCATGGTTTCACATCATAGTTAACTATAACCTAATGCTACCCAATTCAACTGGAAATATCAAGTAACTTCTCATTTGATATCCTGTATCCAGAGATGCTAATATAACTTCAGTCAAATACCGATACGGTAATTACAACCGGTATCAAATTATGGTAAAGGTATCCAGTCACCTACGGTCGCTTCACCCCATGACACAGCATAAATAAGTAAGCCAAAGGAGAATTCAATGATGCCCGACATGGAGGAGAGAATCAGGTCACTGACAGAACACACTTACGGCACCTGGAAAGCACAGAAAGACTGGAAAAGACCTTTATATATTAAAGACGCCGAAGGTGTCTACATGTATGATGAGAACGACCGGCCAATCCTCGATTTCTCATCCCAATTGATGTGTTCCAATCTTGGCCACAAAAATAAGGTCATCATTGAGGCTATCGTGAAGCAGGCTGAGAAAATGCCCTACATCGCGCCCGCCTTTGCCACGGAGGCTCTATTGAGCGCCACGGAGGCGCTGGTTTCGGTAATGCCGAAAGGACTGGACAAGTTCTTCTTCTCCACCGCCGGCACTGAGGCAAACGAAGGGGCATTGATGATGGTCAGGCAGTACATGTCCCCCAACTACAAGATAATTTCACGTTACCATTCCTATCACGGCGGCACCATCGCCGGGCTGTCTTTTACCGGCGACCCGAGGCGGTGGTACGCGGAGCGGGCCAGGTTCACCGTCGAGGGAGTTCGTTTTGCCCCGGACGCTTATTGCTACCGCTGTCCCTTCGGCCTGAAATACGGTGAGTGCGGGATACAGTGCGCCGAGTACGTGGACTATATGATTAAAGAAGAGGGCAACGTGGCGGCGATTATCATCGAGCCGGTGGTCGGCACCAACGGCCGCATCGTGCCGCCCCCGGAATACCTGCCCCGGCTGCGCCAAATCTGCGATGAAAACGGCGTGCTGCTGGTCTGCGACGAGGTGATGACCGGCTGGTACCGCACCGGACCGCTCTTCGCGATACAGCACTGGGACGTGATGCCGGATATTATGACCACCGCCAAGGGGTGCACCAACGCCTACACGCCGGTGGGCATCACGATAACTTCCAAAAAAATAGCCGACTTTTTCGAGGAAGAAACCCTCATTCAGGGGCATACTTATGCCTTCCACCCGCTCGCCCTGTCGGCGATCGCCCCGTCAATATCGGAACTTCAGAAACTCAATGCTACCGGCCTGCCCCAGAGGGTCAGCAAGTACCTGGAAAAGAAGCTGTACGAGCTGGAAGACCGGCACGAGTGCATCGGCGACGTGAGAGGGCTCGGCCATTTCTGGGCGCTGGAAATAGTCAAGAACCGGAAGACCAAAGAGCAATTCAACATCAAGGCGGACAAGTTCCGTAAACCTCTGATGACCGATAAGATAGCCGGTGAGGCGATGAAGCTGGGAATGTACATCGTTTCCTGGTGGGACACGCTGATTGTGGCGCCGCCGCTTATCACCACTGAAGAGCAGGTGGATGAAGGAATCGCCGTCCTGGACAAAGCGCTGCTGGTTGCCGACCAGGAGGTCGAACACACTGATAGCGCCGGTTCAAGAACCTCGGCGGTCTTCAAGAAATAGCCGCCGGAAGAATACCGGATTAATAATCGGCGGGTGGTATCGGTACTGCCCGCCGATTTAATTTACGGCTCACATGATTTTATTCAGCGCGGTCTCCAGCTCCTTCATGGTGGCGAAGGCGCCCACTTTCCTGTACCGTATGACACCATCTTCATCAATCAGCAAGGTGGTAGGAATGCCCCGGACATTATACGTCAGAGCTACATCCTGTCTGGAATCCAGCAGCATGGTGAAGGAAAGCCCTAACTCTCCCATAAACTCCCTGACTTCATCGGGGCTTTCCCCGAGGTTAACCCCCAGCACCACCAGCCCGTTAGCCGCCTGCTCTTCGTGTATCCGCTGTAAAAACGGCATCTCGTAGCGGCAGGGGCCGCACCAGGTTGCCCAGAAGTTGACCAGCACGGGTCGGCCCCGAAAGTCGCTCAGGGAAACCGACTGCCCGTCAAGGTTAGAAAGCTGAAAATCGGGCGCCAGATTGCCTACTTCCGGAGCCGTTTCGGCACTGGCACAACCGGCCAGTCCCAGCCC
>JACZSH010000049.1 GCA_022574315.1 Chloroflexota bacterium
ACCGTGTTCATCAAATACTATTTCTCGATCGTGTTCTGAGACGCCAGCGACAACGAAAGAGCGTACTCTCTCGAATTCAGTCTGGAGACAGCGTCCCGGGCCCTCAAAAAGGCAAAGGGTTTCATACGCAATCTTAGCACACAACTTAATCCAGTTTTCTTTAGACCATTTGAAATGTTGCCTGTCGTGTTCTGAACTCCTCGGCTGCACTCTACGTCTGAATTGCTCCTGCTGTCGTGTGTTGCGAACCGCGTCGATGAAGAAGTCAATCTCTCTTTGAGTGCGAGCAATAACGAGGGTTTGATCTCGATCAACAAGCGCACGCGGCGAGAAGTTCTCCGGTAGAGTAGGTCTGATATCGGTTGTATACGTTCCCTTTCTTACACTATTGCGAATGATCTCTAGTTGCTTATCAGGAGTGTGCTCCGCAATTAGTGTAAGTTGTTTCTCTCCCGTTAGGATGAGTTGACTGTCGATAGTCTTATTTGACTTATTGCCTTCCAATCTGTAAATGAGCCATTCATGCTGGTCTTCCGCGTAAAAGTAGCTAGGAATTGCACTAGAATCGGATGCCTTGTTGCTGCCTAAGTAGTAGAAAAATCGGATCCAGCCCAATGGTGAGTTTCGTAATATCCAACCCTCTATTTGGCCACACTTGGAATTACAGCTTGGGCATATGTTGTACCTCAGTATGGTAGACTGATGCGATGTGAGTGTAAGTTTCTTAGAGATGATATGTGCTTTGTTACGCAGTACTTTCTGGTTGCACCAAATACATCTTCTTGTGTCTTGGTGCTCTTTGGGGGTGAATTTCTGTAAAGCTATAAACTCGGTCATAGTAAATACCCAAGGACCCTATGCTACAAATAAGTTGGAATTCTTCAAGAGCCCATTCGAATAATTAAAGCGAGAATAAATAATTTGCTACTACACCAGACAAAATTCTGGCCTGCCCCCCAAAAAGGAGTCCAGTATTGATGTTAGACTGGAACTGAAAATAAAGGGGGTAAATCATGGTCAAGAAATCGCATTCTCCAGAGCAGGTCATCAACAAGCTGCGCGAAGCTGAGATCCTGCTAAATCAGGGAGCCACTGTTAGTGAAGCCAGCCGGAAGATTGGGGTCACCGAACAGACCTACTACCGGTGGCGCAAAGAGTACGGCGGTATGCGTATTGAGCAAGCAAAACGGCTCAAATGCCTGGAGAAAGAGAATGTCCGGCTGAAGAAGCTGGTAGCCGACATCTCCCTGGATAATGCCATTCTGAAAGAGGTGGCGGAGGGAAACTTCTAAGCCCGTCAAAGAGACGCAAGGCTATTCTGTGTGTACAGATGAAGCTTGGTGTCTCCGAGAGGCGGGCGTGTACGGTAGTTGGTCAGGTCAGAAAGACGCAGCGTCGTACCCCACGTATAACGGACGATGAGGAATGGTTAAGAGCCCGGATCATTGAACTGGCGACCCAGTATGGCAGGTATGGATATCGCAGGATTACGGCATTACTCAATCGGAATCCAAAGGAACATCCGGTGAATCACAAGAGGGTGGAAAGGATATGGAGGATGGAAGGACTGAAGGTGCCAAAGAAGCAACCGAAACGAAGAAGGCTGTGGCTGGATGACGGTTCCTGTGTAAGACTTCGCCCCGAGCACAAGGATCACGTCTGGAGCTATGATTTCGTCATGGCATGGACTGCCAATGGCAAAGCCTTTCGGATACTCGCGATCATTGACGAATACACTCGGGAATGCCTGGCGATGCTGGTGGCCCGGCACATTACATCCGGGGATGTCATTGAACAGCTGTATGAGTTGTTTCTCTTGAGGGGAGTTCCTGAGCATATCCGCTCAGACAATGGTCCCGAGTTTACCGCGAAGGCGGTGCGTAAGTGGTTGAATCGGGTCGGAGTGAAGACTCTGTTTATTGAACCCGGTAGCCCGTGGGAGAACGGTTACGTCGAATCATTCAACAGTAAACTGAGGGACGAACTGCTTAATGGAGAGGTCTTCACGACACTGACCGAAGCCAGGATATTGATTGAACAATGGCGCAGGGAATATAATCACTTCCGGCCCCATAGCGCTCTCGGTTATCGGCCACCAGTTCCTGAAGCTAAACTATCTTTAACTCTAACATAGGAAGTGGTATCCTTTGTGGGGGCATGCCAGCGCCCAGATAACGACCAGGGAGGTTAGAGCGAAATATGGTACCGACGATAAATGGCTACAATGGCAAAATTCTGAGAGTAAACCTAACTGATAACACCCTCCGTACCGAGCCGCTTGAGGCAGGGTTGTGCCGGAAATATCTGGGTGGAGCCGGTTTTGTGGCTCACTTCCTGTGGCAAGAACTGCCGGCGGGAACCGACCCTTTAGCCCCGGAAAACAAGCTTATTTTTGCCGTGGGGCCTTTAACCGGGATTCCGCTATCCGGCAGCGGCCGGAACTGCGTCGGCGCCATGTCCCCCCTGACCGGGGGCGTCGCCAAGTCCGAGGTCGGAGAATTCTGGGGCTACGAACTCAAGCGGGCCGGTTACGACGTGGTGATTATCGAGGGCAAGGCGGAGAAACCGGTCTTCCTCTGGGTACACGACGGTGAGGCGAGCCTGGAAGATGCCGGCCAGCTCTGGGGGCAGGAGACCAGGGAGACACAGCAGGGAATCAGAGACAAACTGGGGGACAAACTGATACGCGTTGCCGGCATCGGGCCGGCGGGTGAAAACCTGGTCCGTTACGCGTGTATTATGAATGGCCTTTATGACGCGGCCGGCCGGGGCGGCGTCGGGGCGGTGATGGGTTCAAAAAACCTGAAAGCGGTCGCCGTCCGGGGAAAGCAGCCCCTCCCGAAACTGGGCACGGAACAGATAAAGAGCCTGAGGAAATGGCTGGAAGATAACCGGCAACTGAGCCAGGGGTTCTGGGAAGCGGGTACCGGTATCGGCATGGACGGATTTGAAGCCATCGGAAACCTGCCGGTGCGCAATTTCCGCGACGGCCTCTTCCCGGCGGTAAAGGAGATAGACGCCCACGCGGTAATGAAGAATATCGGCGTCGGGATGGATGCCTGTTATGCCTGTACCATCCGCTGTAAAAAAATAGTCAAGGTGGAATCGCCCTATAACGTCGACCCGGCTTACGGCGGACCGGAGTACGAAACGCTCGCCTCGCTCGGGTCGAACTGCGGCATAGACAACCTGCCCGCCATCGCCCGCGGCAGCCAGCTTTGCAATGCTTACTCCCTGGATACTATTTCCGCGGGAGAGGTGATATCCTTTGCCATGGAATGCTTTGAAAACGGACTGCTCACCACCAGGGATACCGGCGGCTTGGAGCTGAGATTTGGCAACGAGGCAGCCATGCTGAAGCTGCTTGAGATGATTGCCCACCGGGAAGGTATCGGCAATCTACTGGCGGAGGGCGTGACCCGGGCGGCGCGGGAAATCGGCGGCGGGGCCGAGGAATACGCCATCGCGGTAAAAGGCCTCGAGGTCGCTATGCACGAGCCCAGGGCAAAACCCGGTCTGGGGCTCGGTTTCATGGTCAACCCCCAAGGCGCCGACCACTGCTGTAACCTGCACGACCATATGTATTTGAACGAAAACGACTGGCGCGTCAAAGAGGTGAGCCAACTGGGTATGCCGGGGCCGTTCCCGGTGGAGGACATAGGCCCCGATAAAGTGTGGCTGGTCCGACATGCCCAGTTCCGGACCATAGTCTATGACTCCCTGGTGATGTGCCAGTTTTTACCCTACAATCTGACTCAGCTTAACGACCTGTTAGTCTCGGTTACCGGCTGGGATACCAGCGTCAACGAGCTGCTGGAAACGGCGGAAAGAACCTTGACTACCCTCCGGTTAATCAACCTGCGGGAAGGGTTCACCGCCGATGACGACCGCCTGCCGGCGCGTTTCTACCAGCCGAAGACAGACGGGGTATTGGCCGACAAGCCCCTGGACCCGGTCAAGATGGAGAAAGCCAGGCGGCATTACTACTCTTTAATGGGCTGGGACGAAGAGACCGGCGTCCCCAGGCCGGAAAAGCTGGCGGCATTAGGCATTACCTGAGCAAAGGCGAACGGCGGGCACTTATCTTACTGTTGCAGTTCCGGGAGCAGGCTCTGGTAGTAGTCCAGCGATTCGGGGTTAATCAGGGCATCCCGATTTGAAACCGGCCGGCCGTGTATCACGTTGGTGACCGCCATTTCCACCTTCTTCATGTTGAGCGTATACGGGATATCGGGCACCGCCAGGATTTTGGCCGGAACGTGCCTCGGTGAAGCCTCGGTACGCAGGGTTTTCTTGAGCTTATCCTTCAGCTCGTCCGTCAGCTGATAACCCTCGGCGAGTTTGACAAAAAGGATAATGCGCTGGTCGCCCTGCCACTCTTGCCCGATAGCCAGGCAGTCGTTAATTTCGGCAAATTTCTCCACCTGATTATATATTTCGGCGGTGCCGATGCGCACTCCGGAAGGTTTCAGCACGGCATCGGAGCGCCCGAAAATAGTGATACCCCCGGTGTCACCGTGTATCATGACGTAGTCACCGTGCCGCCAGACATTCGGATAGTGGCTGAAGTAGGCTTCCCGGTATTTTCCGCCCCCCGGGTCGTCCCAGAAATAAAGCGGCATGGAAGGAGAAGGGGCTTCACAGACCAGCTCTCCCATCCGGTCGATTACCGGCTGCCCGTTCTCATCGTAACACTTTACTTTCATCCCCAGGGCGGGGCGCTGGATTTCGCCGGCGTATACCGGCAGCGTCGGACTGCCCTGGGCAAAACAGCCGTTGATATCGGTGCCGCCGGAGATGGAACTGAAATGCAGGTCGGCCTTAATTGCCTGGTAGACGAACTCAAACCCAGCCGTGGATAGAGCCGAGCCGGTCTGGGAAATCTCCCGCAGGCACGACAGGTCATAATTATCTCCCGGCCGGAAGTCCTGGCTTTTCAGGTAGTTGATGTAGCTGGCGCTGGTACCGAAGATGGTTATCTTTTCCTCCTGCGCCAGCTGCCACAGAGCGCCCGGGCCCGGATAGTTGGGGTTACCGTCGTATAGCACCAGGGCAGCCCCCACCGCCAGGGAACTGAGCAGCCAGTTCCACATCATCCAGCTGCAGGTCGTGATGTAAAGGATGGTGTCATCCCGCTTCAAATCGGTGTGCAGGATGAGTTCTTTAAGGTGATTGATGAGCACCCCACCCGCTCCCTGCACCAGGCACTTCGGTTTGCCGGTGGTGCCTGAAGAAAACATGATGTAGACCGGGTGGTCAAAAGGCAGTTGCTCAAAGTGTAACTCGGGATTCTCTTCCCGGCTGATAAACCGGTCGTAAAATACCGCCTTGGGCAGCGCGCTGATATCCGGGTTCCCGCCCAGGTAGCGGACGACGACAACTTTTTCCAGAGAGGGCATCCCTTGAGCCACTTCAGCCGCTTTGGCCAGGGAATCGAACGTCTTTCCTTTGTAGTAGTAGCCATCCACCACGAAAAGGATTTTCGGCTCAATCTGGCTGAGGCGGTCGAGCGTGGCCTGAGCGCCAAGGTCGGTGGCGCAGGAAGACCATACCGCGCCGATACTGGTCGCCGCCAGCATGGCGATAGCCGTCTCCTTCAGGTTGGGCAGGTACGCCGCCACCCGGTCCCCGGGCTGAAGACCGCTTGCCCGCAGTGACCTGGCCAGACGGGACACCGCCCGGTAGAGTTCGGCATAGGTCATTCTTTCCGATTTCTGTGTCTCTCCCCGGCAAATAAGGGCCGTCCGGTCGTCCCGGTAGCGCAGCAGGTTCTCGGCAAAGTTTAAGCGGGCGCCCTCGAACCACTTCGCTCCCGGGAATTTACCCAGGTCATCAACCACCCGGTCATAAGGTCGTGATGCCCTGATGCCGGCAAACTCCCACATTGCCGCCCAGAAATCAGGTATCTTTGCCACCGACCAGTCGTACAGTTCATCGTAGCCGTCAAGTCCAAGGTCATGCTTTTTGTTCACGAAGTGGATGAACCCGGTCATGTTTGCCTGTTGCTTCCGTTCTTCGGTCGGTTGCCAGAGCGGCCTTTTCATGGCATTTCCTCCGTCCTTTTCCGGACCAGCGGTGCCGCCGGCTTCGTGGCCTTACTCGCTTTCTCTTACCTTATCCTCGAGAAAAAATCCGGTATCACGTCGGAAGGGAAGAAAGATGTGCGCTACACCGGTCGGCAATCAATATCCCCGGCTTTTTTTCAAGTCGTACAGTTTTTTCACCTTGACCGCGATATGCTCGGCGGATATCTCGAACTCTTTCACCAGCTCCCAGGCGGACCCGGACTCCCCGAAGCGGTCCTGGATACCAATCATAGCCATGATTACCGGGCGGCCGTAAGCTTTTTCGGAACGCTCGATAGCCGCCGCGACGTAGTTCCCGAGTCCTCCCGCCTGGTGCTCTTCGGCGGTAACGACAACCCCGCAGTCCGCCGCCGCCGCCACTAAAGCCGCTTCGTCCAGCGGCTTGACGGTGTGGACGTTGAGCACCCTGGTTTCGATTCCATATTCGTTTTTCAGAATCCAGGCGGCGCGCATCGCCTCGGGGACGGATGGCCCACAGGCGATAATGGCGGCGTCTTCGTGCTCGTTCCGGTATGAGGACGCCAGGTAATGCTCGAAAGCGCTTCTGAAGTCGGCCTTTTCCCCCCGGAACCGGATGACATTTACTTTCCCCCAGACGTAGGGCGTTTTCTCATCGGTCACCACCGGCGTGGCTTCACGGGCGAACCGCAGGTACTTTGGCCCCACCTCTTTCAAAAGCAGGTGCTCGGTGGCCCGCTTTGTCTCCGTGGCGTCACAGGGGACTTCTACTCTCATATTGGGCAGGCCGCACATCTGGAAAAGCTCTTCCAGCGCCTGGTGAGTGGCTCCATCCGGGCCCACCGAAACGCCGCCGTGAGCGCCGGCAATCATCACGTTGAAGTTACCGTAGCAGACCGTTGTCCTTATCTGGTCGAGATTTCGGCCGGAGGCAAAAACCCCATAGGTGCCGAAGATGGGTAATTTCCCCTCCTTGGCCAGACCGGCGGCAATCGCCGTCCCGGACTGCTCGGCGATACCCACCGAAAACCAGCGCTCCATCCGTTCCGGGTGGTCTTTATAGAACTGGCTGATGGTAATCGAATCGGAGATGTCGGCACCCAGGCAGACTATCCGCGGGTCGTCACCGTGCTCACCAAGCGCCTGGCCAAAACCCATCCGGGTGGGCACCATCTCGGCTTTCATATCGTCCGCGCTGTTCCAGAAGTAGTCTCTGGAGAACTTGGGCTGCTTGGCTTCAAGCTCTTTCGTTACCCCGACCTGGAAGTCGGCCGCTTTTTTCATCAAATCGGTTACCGAAAGCTTAGCCTCGAGGCCAAGCTGTTTTATGGCCTGATGCGTCTGCTCAAGGCTCGGCGCCTTACCGTGCCAGCCGCAGACGTTTTCCATGAAATCAACCCCTTTACCCTTGATGGTGTCGGCGATAATCAGTGACGGCTTGCCTCTGGTATTCCTCGCCTCCTGGAAAGCGCCCAGTATCTGCTTCATGTCGTGGCCGTCAATCTCTATGGTGTGCCAGCCGAACGCCTGGTACTTTTCCACCAGCGGTTCAACGCACATCACGTCGTCCACACAGCCGTCAATCTGGAGCCGGTTTTTATCAATGATGGCGCAGAGGTTATCCAGACCGTAATGACAGGCTTCCATGGCCGCCTCCCAGACCTGCCCCTCCTGCTGCTCGCCGTCGCCCATGATGCAGTACACCCGGTAGGCTTTTTTATCCAGACGGGCCGCCAGGGCGCTGCCGATGGACACGGATAGTCCCTGCCCGAGTGAGCCGCTGGACGCCTCTATCCCCTCCAGTCTCAGCCAGTGGGGATGTCCCTGGAACGGCGAATGAAGTTTTCTTAACGTTACCACCTCTTCAATATTGAAAAATCCGGCCATGCCCAGAGCCACGTAAAGCGCCGGAGCCTTGTGGCCGGCTGACCAGAATATCCGGTCCCGGTCCGGCCAGAAAGCGTCGTTCGGGTCAAGAGCCGCCTCGTGCAGGTAAAGTGCCGCCGTAATATCCATTATTGACAGGGTGCCACCGGAATGTCCGGAGCCAGCGGCGCCCAGGGCTACCAGGCTGTAACCGCGCATCAAATTGGCGGCTTCCTGAAGTTCCTCCACGGTATACTGTTTGACAGTTTGCCCGGTCTTTGAATTCATTATCGCCATTGTCGACTCATCTCCTTTCTTATTAGAAACGGTGTCTCAGACAACAGGGCACATCATCCATTTTCGAGTTTATCCATTACCCCTTGAAATGTCAACACGGGCGGGTAGTTCTAAAACAGTGATCGTACTGGATTGAGTGGCGATTTTCGAAAGGAAAAGATGACTGCTAAACATCCTGAACAATCCGGGTAACCAAAAAATCGTCGGCTACCTCAATTGACAATTACCCGCGTAACGGATAAAGTTCTAAGATAAAAATGGGTAAAATGACCGGTAAAGATTCTGAAAATAAAGTGGTCACCACCAGCTGTTACTATGACTGCGGTGGCCGTTGTCACCTGAAAGTCCACGTCGCTAACGGCCGGGTCACCCGGATTGATACCGATGACTCGATGCTGCCCGGGCTGAAAGCCTGCCCCCGCGGACTGGCCCAGAAAGACGTCCTCTACGCCGCAGACCGCCTCCGGCAACCCCTGAAAAGGGTGGGCGAACGCGGCGGCGGGAAGTTTGAGCCAATCACCTGGGAAGAAGCCCTGGAGAAGATAGCCGGTGAGCTGAAAAGAGTTAAAGACCGCTACGGGACAGAGTCCATTTTTCTGATGGACCACGCCGGTTCGCAGAGTCCCCTGCACGGCAGCCAGAAAGCCGGCCGCCGTTTTTTCTCCTTCTTCGGCGGCTGCACTACCTGGTACGGCAATACCTCTCTCGAAGCGGCCATCTTTTCTTCGCTGGCCACTTTCGGCACTGCCTTTACCGGCACCAGCCGGGACAATTTTCTCCACTCCCGGTTAATCATCATGTGGGGCTGGAACCCGGTGGCTACCCGTTTCGGCTCGGATACCCTCCATTATCTCGCCGCGGCCAAAAAGGCGGGCGTAAAAATTATCTCCGTCGACCCGAGATACACCGTCTCCGCCCGGGCTTTGGCCCGGCAGTGGATTCCCATCCGCCCGGGGACGGATACCGCCCTGCTCCTGGCCATGGCCTACGTCATGCTCGATGAAGGTCTTTACGACCGTCCTTTTATTAAAAATTATACGGTGGGTTTTGACCGGTTTGAAGATTACGTAGTTGGTAACGAAGACGGGCTACCCAAGACGCCGGAGTGGGCCGAGGCGATTACCGGCGTAGCCGCCGCCACCGCCCGCCAGCTCGCCCGCGATTATGCCACCATCAAGCCGGCGGTCCTTTACGCCAGCTGGGCCGCCGGACGGACCGCCTTCGGGGAGCAGTACCACCGGACGGCCAGTACCCTGGCGGCGATGACCGGTAATATCGGGGTTTTAGGCGGCTTTGCCGCCGGCGGTACCAACCGCATCCCGCTGGGTTCCCTCGGCAAAACCCTGCCCGTGCCGGCCAGCCCCACCGCTTTCGTCCACGTCACCGATATCTATGATGCCCTGCTGGAGGGTAAAGCCGGCGGCCACCCGGCCGATATCAAGTTGCTCTACATCACCGGCTGCAATCTTTTAAATCAGTTCCTGAACACCAACAAGGGCGTGACCGCACTCCGCGCCCCGGAGTTCATCGTCGCCCACGAGCTCTTTCTCACTCCCACCGCCCGCTTTGCCGATATCGTTCTCCCCGTCACCACCACCCTGGAACGGGACGATATCGGGCAGCCCTGGACGGGCGGCAATTACTTCATCCACATGGCCAAGGCGGTGGAGCCGTTAGCGGAGACAAAGTCAGACCTGGCCATCTTCACCGAACTGGCCGCCCGGCTCGGTATTTCCGGTTACAATGATAAGTCTGACGAGGACTGGCTCCGGGAATTCGCCGCCGCCACCCCGGACCTGCCCGACTACGACGAGTTCAAGCGCCGCGGGGTCTATCCCATACCGGTTGACCAGCCCTGGGTAGCCTTCCGAGAGCAAATCGAAGACCCCGCTCATAATCCGTTCCCCACCCCTTCCGGCAAAATCGAGATTTACAGCCGGAAAATTGCCGATATG
>JACZSH010000141.1 GCA_022574315.1 Chloroflexota bacterium
GCCTGGATGGAAATTCATGGCTGCGATTCGTGCCCCATTCAGCAGTCCAGCCGGAACCACCCATCGTGAAAGATAGGAGAGGATGTAGTCCCCCGTCCACGAGCGGATGCTTTGCGGCAAGGGATCGCCCCAACGGCCAAGCATCGACGTACAGGCTGCGAAGCCCGACTCGCAGAACGCAAGCGCCTTCGAGCACTCGTCGTTATCCTCAGCACCCAGAAAAAGTACGGATAGATCAGCGTTCGCCATGGGGTCCTTCGGCTGCCGCCGTCGGATCATGCGGGCTGCTGGATCCTCCGGGATCGCTGGGCGGTGGAGCGTTGGCGAGCAGCAGGCCGGCGATGGTCAGGTCCAGCTCGGTGTCGATGTCCAACGCCCGCTCGGGCGGCACGAGGACGGTCCTGACCTTGCCGTCGAATAGTCCCTCCGCTCTCATGACGTAGGCGGGCCGCATCGCGTACGCGACGGTGGTGATGTCGTAGGTCGCCGGCGCATCCTGCCGCCGCGTGATGCGGCGCTCGCTCGGCTCCACCACGACGCGGGCGTAGCCGTGCTCATCCAGCGCCACCATGTTGAAGTACGGGCTGCGAGCGCTCTCGGCCACCGTCAGCACGATGTCGGCGTTGCTCTCCACCACCATGCCCGCGATGCCCCTGGTTATCGAGGCTTTGCAGAAAGCCGGGCTCAGGGATAAAGTCCAGGTGATGATTGGCGGGGCGCCGGTTACCGAAAGGTATGCCCAGCAGATAGCCGCCGATGCTTATGCCTCCGATGCCGGTTCGGCCGTGAGTAAAGCCAAACAGTTACTGGGCGTTTCCTGAAATAATTTCCATGATATGAGGGGTGAATTATGAAACTGGTAGAGACCCCCACTTTTCAACCTCGGCTGAAAGTCTTGAACCGTGAGCAGGCGTTAGCCATCCACGCGGCTGCCCTGAAGATTCTTGAAAAGACAGGGTTTAAGATGGAGCACCCCGGCGCTCTGAAAATGCTCGCCGCTGCCGGCGGGAAGGTTTCTAACGGTGACTGGGTCAGGCTGCCCGCTTCCGTTGTTGAAGCCGCCTTGAAGTCGGCTCCCAGGCAATTTGCCCTTTATGACCAGCAAGGCAACGAAACGATGCCTCTCGTCAACGGCAACTCTTTCTACGGCACCGGTTCGGACGCCACTTTCACGCTGGATTTAGAAACCGGTCAACGTCGCCGGGTTGGACTAAAAGACGTGGCTAATTTTACCAGACTAGTGGATGGGCTTGAGAACATGTCTTTTGCCATGTCGATGGCTAATCCTGAAGATGTTCCAATAGAAGATATCTACGTTTATGTTTTTGCTGAGATGGTCAGGAACACCAATAAGCCCATCGTGTTCATCGCCGACAGCGGTCGAGACATTGCCAAAATATACGAGATTGCCTGCCAGGTGGCAGGGAGTGAAGAAAATTTCCAGAAGAAGCCGTTTATGCTCAATTACTCAGAGGCTATCAGTCCATTGCTTTTCCCCGAAAGCGTGATGGCAAAACTCATTTTCTGTGCCGAAAAGAAGATACCCATCTGCCTGCCCTCCGGCTCCAATGCCGGCGGCGGAGCCCCGGTCACACTTGCCGGAGCCATGTCTTTGGGAATCGCTGAGAACCTGGTAGGGCTCACTGTGCATCAACTGGCTGGCAGAGGTTCCCCTTTCCTGTTTGGCCCCAATGTCAGCGTTTTGGATATGAAGTCCACGGTGGTCTCGTACGGTTGCCCTGAATGGAGTCTTACGCAAGCGGCGCTGGCCGACATGCGTGACGAGATCTATGGTTTGCCCATCTGGGCCTTTGCCGGAGCTTCGGATGCCAAGGTTATGGATGCTCAGGCGGGAGCCGAGGCCATGTTTTCCATCATTAATGCCATGCTTTCCCGGTGCAACTTAATCCATGATGTCGGTTTTCTGGAGTATGGGAGCACTTCTTCGCTTGAAATGGTGACCATGGCTAACGAACTGGTGGCCATGAGCCGATTTTTTGCCAGGGGAATCGAGGTCAATGACGAAACCCTGGCATTTGAAGCGATAGAAAGGGTAATCAACGGGGGTCCCGGTGCTATGTTTCTCATGGACGACCACACCTTTAAACATTTCATGCAGGCCCAGTTTCTGCCGAAGCTTATGGACCGCTCCCGTTACGATTCCTGGAAAGAATCCGGAAGTATGGACTTTTACAGGCGCTGTAATATTGAGGCCAAAAGGATTCTTTCAGAGCATCAGGTGGAACCAAAACCTGATGAAGTGCTCAAAGGAATTGACCAAATTCTCCAGGGGCAGTGACGAGGAATTCGATTATGGGAACAAGTTTACCATTCTATCGACTGCTTACACCCGAGGATGTGAAGCAGATTGACCGGACAGGACGCCGGATACTGAAAGAAATCGGGATCAGGATTTCTGATAGCACCTTTCTCGACCGGCTGAAAACGGCCGGGGCACAGGTTGATTATGATAATCAAAGGGTTTGTTTTGAAGGGGACTGGCTGGATGAAGTTCTGGGTCGTGCTCCCTCCCGCTTTGTCCTCTATTCTCGAGATGGCCAAAACGACCTACACCTG
>JACZSH010000050.1 GCA_022574315.1 Chloroflexota bacterium
AAATCGTCCAGCTGATAACAGCCGGAAACCATCCCGTGCCGGGGGGCAGTAATGCAGTCACTGAAAGTCCGGCAAATTTTCCGCCGCTGCAAAGGCCGGCCGGCCAGTATATCAGTCGTAATTTCAGGATAACTCAGGAGCACCCGCCCCAAACCGACGAAGTCTGCCTGGCCGGTACGAATTACATTCTGGGCAACATTGGGTAGCCATTCCTGGAGATACGAGTAACCGCTGCCAATAAAAACGAGGGAGGGACGTGCGTGTTTCAGCTGGGCACAGACATTAATCAAACGCGCCACGCCGGCCAGCGGGTCCTCGGGAGGCAGGTATCCGTCTGACGGAGGGAACAGGGCCGGTCTCTGTATATGCGGATTATGATAAGGGTTGCCCGCCGAAAAGCAGATAAGTTTGACTCCCAAGTCCGTCAGTAAATCGAGCAGCGCCAGTGGTTCAGTCAGGTCAACCACCAGCCCGGATTCATCGCTCCCAAAGGCATAACGGGAAGCTCCGGTCTCCGGCGGCACCGGCTCGCCGCGCCCGTCTTTACCAAGCTGAAAAGGAATGAAGTCAAATACGCTAAGCCGGACTCCAATATGAAGTCCGGGTGCTTCAGCACGGATTCCCGCCACAATTTCCCGCAGAAACCGGGTCCGGTTTTCCAGACTGCCCCCGTACCTGCCCGGCCTGTCCACCGCACTGAGAAACTCATGGCCCAGGTAACCATGACAGTGCTTGACATCGACAAAGTCAAAACCAGCCGATTGAGCCAGCACCGCGGCCTGGATAAAATCATCGACCACCGCCTTTATTTCTTCATCGGTCATCAACGGTGTCTCCGGGGCCAGTCCGAATTTTCTATCCAGCACGGGGTGATGGTATAAAATTTTTGGCTCCAGTCCCTTTTCCCGGTTGGGACGCGAGAAACGGCCGGAATGGGTCAGCTGCAATCCTATGAATAAATCATGGCTCGTGCCGAAGTGTTTAACATGGGTATCCACCAGTATCTCACGCAGTCGGGCTATTTCCCCGGCCGTCTCCTTGAGAATCATCAACTGGTTTGGATTGCCCCGACCATCCGGCCGGACGGCAGCGGCTTCTCCTCCCCAAATCATCTTGGCCCCACTGAGTCCAAAGTGCTCCCAGCGCCGTCGGGTCAACTCCGTGGGACGTCCATCAAGGGTGCCATCCCACCCTTCAAGCGGCAACACGGCAAAGCGATTCCCGATGACTTTATCCCCGAACTGGTAAGGCTGAGCCAGTGGCGCGTCGGCACCATCCTGAACCGTCTCATCAAAGGGTAAAGAGACGCCTATTTCATTCAGATAGGCTTTAAATTCCTGAATCGTCTTCAAGGACGCAATACGCCGAATCACCATTTAACATCTCCCCTCTTTATCCCGGCGAGTCCATTATCTACCATTACCCGCAAAAAGTTAACTCCATATAAATATGCAAGGTATAAATACCGTGGTCATTCTCGCTGAATTGTACCATACCGAATTCGAATGCAGGATATATCAAAAAATAACTTGACAAGGCGCCCGTGTCCATATATAATCAGCACATTATTCGATATGATATAATATATCATATATTCTTCCATACCGGGAGGTTCAAACTTACATGTCGCTTCAAGTGCCCCCTCTTAGAGACGTCTCTGAACATCGTACCATGCGGCAGATGGTGGTAGAGAAAGTGCGCCAGGCGATTACGCAGGGACGGCTGACCCCCGGTCAAAAATTAGTTTATGCTGACCTGGCCAGGGAAATCAACGTCAGCGTTACTCCCGTCCGAGAGGCCATGAAGACTCTGGAAGCTCTGGGGCTGGTCACCATACGTCCTTACCGGACAGCCTACGTTTCATACCTAACGGCTGATGAAATCCAGCAGATATACGCGCTGCGGAAATTGTTGGAAGGTCTGGCCACCCGGTCGGCTGCCGAGCGCACCAGCCAGGAAGAACTCTCTCGTTTACGCCGGGTTCTCGAGACCCAGGACGGGGAAATTAATGTTCTGACCAGCAGTAACGACGATACCGCCAGGTCAAACGCAATCGTTTCTCTGCAACGCCTGCACGACGAATTCCACATGAGTCTCTATGCCGCCTCCGGCAACAAATATCTTTATCATCTCATCGGGCTTCTGAGGAGCCATCTCAGTACCTATTTCCCGGTTATCAACCGATATTCTATCAGCCGGGTTAACGAAGCACGCCGTGAGCATTTTAATATTCTAACCGCCTGTGAACAAAGAAATCCGGAACTGGCGGAAAGGCTTATGCAGGAACATCTGGCACAGACAGTGGCGGTGCTTCTTGAGCACATAAAGACCAGCCCTTCACCGGGCGCTCCCGCCGGTAACAGGGAAGATGAGAGCAAGGTTAGCGACATCATGGACGCCGTTCTCTATCAAAATCAGAAGATTTAATCATGAACAATATCTCGCCCCGCTGACACTGTGAGAAAGGAGGTGGTATTTCTAAGGACTCTGAATTAACCAGATGAAAGAAAAAAGAGGCACAATCGGATTTAAGGAGGATAAGATGAAACTCAAGCTATTATTTGTTTTTTTGGCAGTACTACTGGTGGGAAGTCTCGTTGCCGCCTGTGCCGCGCCAGCACCCGCCCCGGCTCCCGCACCGGCTCCCGCTCCAGCCCCGGCACCCGCCCCCGCCCCCACACCAGCACCCGCACCAGCCCCGGCTCAGGCACCGGTGGCCTCTACTGAGACAGCGGAATGGATTCTCAACTTTATGGGCGGTCCCGATCATACCGCCGATGCTTATGCCTTTGCTCCCGGCGGTTTTCTAGAGAGCTATGTATGGGAGAAAAGCAATGGCCGCTTCAAGATTACGGTTCGAGAAATGATGGTGCCAGATGATCAGGCACACGATTTGTTAGCCTCAGGTGATGTCCAGTTGTCAGATTTTCCCGCCTCCGATATAAGCGGCACCTGGCCAATTCTGGACTGGGAGTCTCTGCCCTTCCGCTTCAACAACCTGCAGGAAGTGCAGGCCGCCTCGAAAGACCCTGAGTTGCACGCGCTTGTGCAGAAACAGTGGCTGGAACAGGCCGGCCTGGTGTATCTTGGCAACATACCTGCCGGCACCATGAAGTATATCTATGCCGAGGAGCCGATACTCAAAGTTGAGGACTTCAAAGGGCTGAAGACAAGAGTCAGAGGTGCCACCGCGGTCAACACCTTGAACTTACTGGGCGCCGCACCAGTATCCATCCCGGGCTCGGAAATAGCGGATGCTCTCTTCCGCGGTCTGGTCGACGCAGTCATTACCACCCTGGACTTCGGTATGGAACAGGGGCTTCAGGATGTAGCGACGGATATCTCCGTCTGGAACGTCCAGCCGAATTTAGGGTCAGGTATCTACGCGAATCCCCAGGCTTTCAATGACCTGCCTGACGACCTGAAGCTGATACTGTTAGACGCCGGTCAGATGGCGTCAGAACTGGTATTCTATGCGGTCGTTCCGGAAGAACTGGCCTTCACGGTCTGGGTAGCCACTACTCCCCTGCAAATTGTGTATCCAGACAAAGCAGAGGTAGATAAAGCCAGAGAAATGACCAAACCGGCGATTGCTACCTGGCTGGAGATGGCCGGTCCGGACGGTCAGGCGCTTCTCGATATCTCAGCCAAGTACATAAAATAAAAAACAGCGTTATAAGAACCGTTGTCGGGAGGTATGCCGTAAGGGATAACCTGGTATGCCTCCCGACAACAAAAAATCGGCATTCTCAAAACGTAAGCGCAGAAATGCGAGGTGACAGGTACAGGTGAGAAAACTACTGGGTTTCCTGGATAATCTTATTGACCGAATCGTGGTCATCGGCGGACACGTGGCTGCGGTTCTCATCGTTGTCATATTATTTCTAACCATGTATGAGATAGTCTTGAGGTACGTGTTCAATAACGCCCCCATGCTTGCCGATGAACTTGCCGCCTATATGCTGGTAGCGGTGGTGGCTTTGGGCCTGGCCTACCGCTGGCGTGAAGGAGGACACGTACGTGTTGAGGCTTTAGTCAGCCGGCTGCCGGGGCAAGCGCAATACTGGCTGAGGTTATTCACTCTGAGCGCCGTGTTCTTCTTTACCGTCATGGTCACCATAGGGTCGTTTACCGTTATCGGGCGAACCATGCAGTATGGCCTGATGTCTAACTCATGGCTGCGGGTACCACTGATATGGCCCCAGTTGTCTATACCCTACGGTTTTGTTCTACTGTCGGCATATATCCTGTGCGTCATAGGCCGTCACCTGGCAAAGCACGGCAAATTGCGAGCGGCAAACTGGAGGAACCTGGATGAGTGAAGCAGGAATGAGCCTGGGTGTTCAGGCCCTTATAATTTTTGGCACTATGCTGTTGTTCCTGTTACTGGGAGCCGAGATATTTGCCGCCATTGGCCTGGGAGCGCTGGTGGGTTTAATGCTGTTTATAAATCAGGGTCCCGATCACTTTGCCCGGTCGATGTGGAACTGGGTAAATAGCTTCACACTGACCGCGGTGCCGCTCTTTATTTTCATGGGCGCCATGCTTGCGCATAGTGGCGTGATACGACTACTTTTCCGGGGCGCCGATAAAATCATTAACTTTTTACCCGGCGGAATGGCCGCTTCCAGCCTGGTGGCCAGTGGCATCTTCGGCGCCATATCCGGCTCCAGCATTGCTTCGGTAGCCGCCTTCGGCACTTCGGTGCTGCCTGAAATGGAAAGGCTTGGCTATAAGCCTAGCATAGCTATAGGCAGCGTGGTGATGGGGGGTACGCTCAGCGTACTGATTCCGCCCAGCGTAATCCTCATTGCTTACGGCGCTTACATGGGGCTGTCAATACCCCGTCTTTTTGCCGCCGGGCTGATACCGGGAATAATCCTAATGTTGCTCTATATTATTACCGTTGTCATCATCGCCAAGGTCAGACCTGATTTGTGTCCGCCGAAAATAAAATACAGTATTAAAGAAAAGCTAGGCGGGTTTATAGATATCGCTCCGGCGTTGTTTATCCTGACGGTAACGCTGGGCTCGATTTTCGCCGGTATTATGACCCCCACTGAAGCCGCCGCCTTGGGTGGTTTCCTCAGTATGTTGTTAGCCCTGGTATCCAGGACTTTGAACTTGACCAACGTCAAAGAAAGCGCTCTGACCGCGGTTAAGGTGGCGGCCATGCTGATGCCTCTTATCTTCATCGTTAAAATTATGGGTTATGTTTTCAATTACCTGGGAACCACCGAAGCCCTGGCAGCCTTCATGGCAGGCCTGCCACTGGGCAAATACGGCATATTGTTCGTCATATTTTTTATATACATCTTACTCGGTTTCATTATGGAAGGTATCTCCATAATGATGCTCAGCCTTGCCTTTGTCGCCCCCATCCTCACCATGCTGGGCTTTAACTTCATCTGGTTCGGGGTCATCATGGTGGTAGTGAATGAGCTTGGTCTGGTGACACCGCCTTTCGGCTTAAACCTTTTCGCGCTGCATGCCGTGGTTCCCAAATATTCTATATTTACCATAGCCTGGGCGGCAGTACCTTTTTACCCCGCGGTACTCATCTTGCTGACACTGCTGGTGGCTTTTCCGAAGATAGTCCTGTGGCTCCCGTACCTGTTGTTCTGATGTATCCACTGACTGGCTTCAGTTAAATAACACTGTCAACTGGGAAACATGTAAGGAGGAGAAAAGAAAAATGGCAGACCTGAGTGTGGAGTTTTCCGGTATCAGACTCAAAAATCCGTTAATGGTCGGCGCCGGCCCAAACACAATGAATTTCCAGACATCGCTTGATTGCATGAAGGCCGGTTTCGGAGCCATTGTCATTCGCAGCCTGCATACGACTCACCTCGATGATCATAAAGAGTCCTCGAGAGGGTTCTGGAGAATCTACAGCGCCAATAAGAACTATAAGAAATCCCTCTATTCCTTTCAGTCAACCGGAGCGCCGGCACAGCGTGTACATAAAAATGTACCACCGGGATTCGGAGGTGCCGCCGTAATGCCGACACTGGAGGAATACACCGAAGAAGTATATAAGATAACGCGCGCCGCCAAGGACTACGACTGCCGGGTAATCGCCAGTACGGGATGGTGCGGCGCCCGGCTATCTGATGAGGAAGTATGGGCGGCAGAAGCCAAAGCGATGACAGAAGCCGGTGTAGATGCCATTGAGCTGCACACCGGCCCAAGCCCGGCCACCGAACCCGGCCGTTTTATTACCGTTGACCCACATAAGTACCTGGAAATGCCGATTAAGGTTTCAAAACAAGCCTCCAACCTCCCCATATTCCCTAAAATCCCGGCTGACTGCTGCGACACGATTGGCATGTCAGCTTTCGCCCAAAAGGCAGGCGCGGATGGTGTGGTACCGGTGACCCGCTGGATATCGATTCCGGTCGACATTGAGAACGAGAAAGAACCTGTCTGGAGAGGGCCGGGGATTGGCGGTCCCTGGTCAGCCCCAATAATGACCGGCTTTGTGTTCCGCATGCGTCACGCTGACCAACCGATTAATTACGTGGGCGGAGGACCCGTCGGAGGATTCCCCGATTCTCCTCCGGTAACGGTACCGATTATTGCCTCGGGAGGAGTGAGGTCCGGAGCTGATGTCATCGGCTACATCATGGCCGGCGCTGACGCGGCTCAGACGTGCGTTCAAGTTATCCTGGAAGGGGTAGGCGCCGGGGGACGTATCTTGAAAGAGATGAGCGACTGGATGGACCGCAAGGGATACCAGAGGGTAAGTGATTTTCAGGGTACCCTGAAACTGGTAGGGAACAAAGACGTCCTCAGTATCCCGCAGTGGCAGCCCGTTATAGACGACAGCTTATGTAATGGCTGTAATATCTGTGTTAAATCCTGCTATAACCACGCTATGAGCCTGGTTGACAATAAAGCACGGGTTGACGACAGCTACTGCGAAGGATGCCGCACCTGTTATTACGTCTGCCCCACAAACGCTATCTCTCTTAAGGGATAAAGAATGAGATTGCGCTACAACGCCGTTTCAATTTAAGTCCAATACCTGAACATATATATGTCTACGAATCTCTCATAAGCCAAACCAAAGGAAAGGGGTTTAAAAACAAAATGAAACTGGTAACCTACGAATCGTCCCCAGGTTGTGATAGACTGGGTGTTTTAATTGCCGACAAGGTTGTTGACCTGGCACTGGCGAGAGAAGTCTGTCAGAAAGACACCCACGCTGATATACCTGTCCTGCCCTCGGATATGATGTCGTTTCTGAATGAGGGAGAGACCGCGATAAGCGCTGCCACCATGGTTAAAGAATGGTGCCAGGCCCAGCTTGAAAAAACCGGTAAAATCAATGCACCTTCAGGTGACCCGATATCTTATGATGTAAAGAAGGTTCGACTGCGCGCACCGGTACCACGGCCACCCAAGATTTTATGCCTGGCACTCAATTATCAGGCACATGCCGCCGAAGCCGGTATTCCCGACCTACCCGAAAAACCTCATGTCTTTATTAAACCGGGAATCCATTCGGTAGTTGGGCCCGATGATAAAGTCTTTAAAGTTCCGGAGAGCGAGAACTTTATCTTTGAAGGCGAACTGGCGGTGGTAATCGGCCAGCGCTGCCACCGTGTCTCCGCGGATAAGGCATACGATGTCATCACCGGTTACACCATTGTGAATGACATGTCGGCGCGTGACCTTGGCAAAACCAACCGGCCGGGTATGGTTGATTGGTTCCGGGTCAAGGCTTTCGATAGCTCGCTGCCGATGGGCCCCTGCCTGACTACGAAAGATGAAATTGAAGACCCGCATAACCTGCGCCTGGTAGTACGTGTCAATGGCCAGACCGCCCAGGATGCCTCCACCAATGAGATGTTTCATAAAATTCCCGAAGTAATAGAGTTTATTACCCACTACATCACGCTGGACCCGGGGGATATTATTGCTACCGGGACGCCGGGGGGCTCCAAAGGCGCCCTGAAAGTCGGCGATAAGGTGGAGGTTGAGATAGAAAAGATAGGCGCGCTGACCAGCACCATTGCCGAGAGAACGGAATAGTACAAGGAGTTAGTCTATGGCTGCAGACTGGCATGACCTGGTGTCACCACCGAAGTACAAAGTCAGGGTGGAAAAAGATGTTTTTATCACGATGCGCGACGGGACACGTATTGCGGCTGATATCTACCGTCCCGATGCCGAAGGTGAGTTTCCCGCCCTGCTTTCCCTATCCTGCTACGGAAAGGGCATACAGAAACTACCGATACCAAAAGGCACCCCGATAGACTTTCGGGCCGGAAACGCCGGGATTGAGGCGGGGAATTCAGAGTATTTTGTGACCAGAGGCTACGTGCATGTTATTGCTGACTCCCGCGGTACCGGTTATTCCGAAGGCGGGTACCGGTATCTCTCAATTAAGGAGCAAGAGGACGGCTACGACCTCGTGGAGTGGATGGCCGGACAAGCCTGGTGCACCGGCAAGGTGGGTATGCTGGGGATGTCGTATTTTTCCATGATACAATACCTGGTGGCCGCCCAGAACCCACCTCACCTTAAGGCTATTTTCTCTTACGAGGGGACTACCGACCTATACCGTGCCTTTGGTTATCACGGCGGCATTTTCGATTTCGGCTTCTTTTTCCAGTGGTGGCACCATATCCCGGCACATACCATGGCGCCACTGGAGATCCCTGATGCCAAGCTCAAGAAGATGATAGAAGCCGCCAAGGGCAACCGGGACATACAGGGCAATGCCAACGTTTACATATCACTGGAATGGCCGGATAAGAATCCCATCATGTTCGACCACGCCATACATCCGCATGACGGGCCTTACTACTGGGAACGGTCAGCGTACACCAAGTTTGATAAGATAACAATCCCGATTTATTGCCTGTCACGATGGACTACCTGGCTTTTTCACCTGCCGGGAGCGTTCAGTGCCTACCAGGGGATAAACGCGCCGAAGAAACTGACGATAGGATTACCTGAGGCGGGAGAAAAAGAAAAGTACGAATTCAGTGTCGGGCGTCCCTGGAACGAAGGTCACGACGTTATTCTGCGCTGGTACGACCACTGGCTAAAAGGCATAGATACCGGCCTGATGGACGAGCCGCCCATAAGATTACTTATTCAGGGGACCGGTAAATGGCGCTATGAAAACGAATGGCCACTGGCAAGAACCAGGTGGACCAGGTTGTATTTAAGAGAAGGAGGGAAGCTGGCAGAAACGCCGCCGGCGCCCGGCGAGGAATCCGATGGTTTTACCAACCTGCCGACATTGAAACCAAGGCAGAAGGTACCCGGTGTGGAGTATATTACGGAACCAATGACACAGGATTTGGAGATTACGGGGCCATCGGCACTGTACTTTAATGCTTCATTGGATAACCAGGACGCGAACTGGATGGTCGAGCTCTTTGATGTCAGCCCGGACGGATCGAGAAGACTGGTGACCATGGGCTGGCTGAAGGCGAGTCACCGGGAACTTGATGAAGCCAAAACAAAACCTTATCAGCCTTTCCACCCTCACACCAGAAGTCTTCCCGTGGAACCGGGGAAGATATACGAGTACGCCATGGAAATCAGGGAAACTTCCAACGTATTCAAGGTTGGTCACCGGATGCAGTTGATAATCAAGGGCCAGGATTCTCCCTACGAAGGCCCGGAGCATTTCCGGGAAATCCATTACCATCTGCTCAATATGGAGGAAACCCGCCACACAATTTATCATACCCCACAGTACCAGTCTTACCTGCTGCTACCGGTTATCCCATAGAAGTTATTCCGGGAAAAGCGGATTAATCAGCTTTAGTGCGACTAATTCACCTACCCGGTGGCCTCATGGAGAGGACGATTATGATATTGACGTTAGGCATTAGAGAATGGATAATTTATTATCCAGACAACAGATAGTAGATACCCACGGGCTCTGCCCGTGGGTATCTACCTTAAAGAGTGGTAACCTTTATGGGGGCAGGTCAGCTGGATATTATTACGAACGGAATATCCAGCCCTTTTCTACGTCACATTTCATCTGATTGTGCAATTTCATCTCATGCGACACAATCCGTCGCAATCATTGAGGCAAGCCCGTTTCGCGGTGCGACGCTCCTAGAGCATACCCTGCTTAAGTAATTCA
>JACZSH010000142.1 GCA_022574315.1 Chloroflexota bacterium
CGTCGGCGGCTTTCTTTAACGCCTTCGCTTCCGATACTGCTTGCCTCTGCGCCGGTTTTCGTCGCCGTAGCGGCCCTACCCTCGGCAGAGGGTATCGGCAGTACTCGCAGTAGTCGCCGCTGGTTGTTTGCCCGCAGTTAGGACATCTCACTTCATAAGACCTCGGCTGTTATCGTCTTGCTAGTGTAATATAGCATAACCGGGTAGGTAACAAAAGACGTGCCGCCTTGGTGGCCGCGGCGCCTCGCCGGGTTTACTGTCCCTGGCTGCGTCTCAGCCCCACTGCCAATACCATGACGACGACCACCAGCAGCACGATGGTTAGCAGCAGGGTGCCGATAATGTACATCAGCCAGTCCGGTGCTATCTGTACCTGGGCTGGGGGAGGCGGCGGTAGCGGCGGGGGTGCTGGCGGTGCCGGCGGTATCGCCGGCGGCGGCGAAATTACCGTTGGCATCGGTAGCGTTGACACTGCCGGGAATGAAGTGACCGGCGGCGGTGGCGGATTTACCTTCGCTTCGGTCGCGAAAGCGCCCACCGCGCTCCAGTCGCTATCGGTATCACTGTTTACCGCCCTGACCTTCCAGTAATAAATCGTGGCGTGGTTCAGGTTTACGTTGCTCTGCCAGGCATTGGTGGGCAGGGCATAAACACCGGTCTTAATGATTGATGGATTGGCAAAGTCGGCGTCGGTGGCTACCAGTAGTTCGTAGGCATCTGCCCCGGGCACCGCGCTCCATTGGAACAATGGTTGGAGCGGTATCCCTTCCGCGCCCGCTTTCGGGCTTTGCAAGCCGAGTGCCGGCGAACCCGTATCTGTGGTGGTGAACGATCTTTCCTCCGACCAGGGGCTCGGTACCGGTAGCGTGGCTCTCACCCGCCAGTAGTACCTGGTGGCGGGTGTCAGGGTTGGCAGCCGGGCCGAGCTGGCTCTGGTATTACCCTCAAACCCGCTGGGTACGGAGGAGAAATCGGTGTCGTAATCAAGCTGCCACTGGTAGCTGGTGGCGCTACTCAAGGGTGCCCAGTCCAGGCTGATATTGCTTACCATGTCGTTGATGAGGGAGCCGATACCGACCGCGTTGTCCGGTGGTGAAGTCAGCGTGACCGTTGCCGTCAGGCCGTCGCGGAAGGTCATCAGCCTGGGACCGGTGGTATCGATTGACCACAGCCGGTTTCCGCGTTGCCACAGTCCGGAGAGAGTGGCGCCGTCGTTCAGCCCGCGGATTACGGTATCAAAAGAAGGCCCCAGTGGATATGCCGGGTTCAGGCAGCGCTCTATCCCGCCGTCGGCCTGAGAATTGGCACTGTATAGAATACCCCCGCCCGATACTATCACCCCGCCCAGTGTGCCGCCGCTCGGCAGCGTCCCGTCGATGCTTTCCCAGTCACCCTGACTGCCGATGATAAAGCGGTAGACACCCTTGTCGGCGCTGTTGCTCGTCGCGTAGATAGTGCCGTTGCTGTTGAAATCGGCGTCGAAGGCGACGCTTATCGAACCCGTCAGCGGCGCCGCGCTGGCATCGGGTGGCAGCGGTCGGAAGGTGCCTCCATTATCACTGGACCGGTACACCCAGCCGTTGCCGTTGCCGACCAGTATATTGCCGTCCTGCCCGTAGTCGGGCGATAGCGCTAACGAAGTCAGCGCCTGGTTCCCGGCTCCCGCCCCGACTTCGTAGGACAGGCCGCCGTCTTTGGTCAGGTAGACCAGCCCCCGGCTGCCGTCGTAGCTGCCTATGAACAGTCTGTCGTCGTCAACCACCGCCCACGCGTCAACCGTCAGGGCCGACCCCGTGACCGGGTCGGCCGTCACCCGGGGAGTGAAATTCTGTCCGTTGTCGGTGGATTTCCATACCGCCGGACGACTGTGACTGCTGCCGGCCAGGAATACCACCTGGCTTCCCTGTCCGTACTGTGGTGAAATCTCTACCCTGTCCAGGCTGTCCACGTTGCTTGCTGTGCTGCTGAGTATCCTCTCCCAATTGTCGCCGCCGTTTCCGCTCCGCCACAGGCTGTATTCTCCCCCGAACGTCAGCATGAACAGGGTCCTGTCCTGGCTGTAGTTTGGAGAAGGCGCCACGTCAACGATACTGCTCATTCCGGTGTCCACCAGGCTTATCTGGTGCCACGTTCTCCCCTCATCCCGGCTCACCGAGAAGGCGCTCTCGTTCCCGCTCGTCGCCGCGTACAGCACTTTTTCCCCGCCTCCCGCCTCCGTCCCCATCAACACCCGGGTTTTGGCACCCCCCGTCGGCCCCCGCCGACTCCTCCATCGCGGTCATCGAGGGGTTGGCCGATTTGGCCGGCGGCCTGGAGCCCGCGCTATCCCTCGAGGCCTTCGCCGGCGCCCTCGACGTCATCGTCCACGGCACCACGGTGACCACCAACGCCATCCTCACGCGAGGCGGTGCGAAAACCGCTCTGCTGACAACCCAAGGCGTGCGCGACGCCCTTGAGATGCGCCGGGGCATCCGCGAAGAGCAGTACAACAATCGCCTGGAAAACGTAGTCCCGCTGGTGCCGCGATACCTGCGCGCGCCGATTAAAGGGCGGCTG
>JACZSH010000143.1 GCA_022574315.1 Chloroflexota bacterium
AAAAAAAACAACGCCGTCTTCGTCAACAGGTTTGGAAACCGGCTGGCGGCGCGGGCGGTACAGAAGATACTGGCCAAATACGCGGCGGCGGCCAACATCGGCAAGCGGGTGCATCCCCACCTGCTGCGCCACACCTTCGCCACCCACCTGCTGGATGGCGGCGCCGACCTGAGAGTAGTCCAGGAACTGCTGGGACACGCCCAGCTGGCCAGCACCCAGATATATACTCACGTGAGCCAGAGCCAGGCGAAGAAAATATACCTGGCCGCCCACCCGATGGCAAAGCAGAAGGACGGCGAGAGTGAAGATAACCGATAGACTGCAAAAGCTGCGGGGGGAAATGGCGGGGAGAGAAGTTGACGCCATTCTCATCTCTCAGCCGGAAAACCGCTACTACCTTTCCGGATTTACCGGCTCGGCCGGTTGCCTGCTGATAACGGCGGAAAAAGCGGTCCTGGCCACCGATTTTCGCTATGTCGAGCAGGTCAAAGAGCAATCGCCCGAATACGAAATTTACCAGATAAAAGGCGACCTGGCCGACTGGTTTCCGGAAGTGACGTCGGGGCTAAGTCTGAAAAAGCTGGGCATCGAAGCCGGGCAGGTGACTTATTCCATGTTCCGCCAGATGAGTGATATAATAAGCAAGGCGAAGCTCCCGATGAAGCTGGTGCCATTGGAGGGAACGGTGGAAGGGCTGCGCGCCATCAAAGAGCCGGAAGAGATTGAACTCATCGCCCGGGCGGTTGAAATCAGCGACAGCGCCTTCGGGCACATCGAGGGGATAATCCGGGCCGGGATGACGGAAAAAGAGGTCGCCTGGGAGCTCGAAAAGTACCTGCGGGAAAACGGCAGCGAGAAGATACCCTTCGATGTTATCGTCGCTGCCGGGCCCAATGCCGCCCTGCCTCACGCCCGGCCATCGGAACGCCGGATAGGGGAAGGAGAGCCGGTGCTGATGGACCTGGGGGCGCGGGTGGAAGGGTATGCCAGCGACCTGAGCCGCACCATCGTGGTGGGGCAACCGGATGACAGATTTAAAAAAGTATACGACACCGTCCTCGGGGGGCAACTGACGGCGCTGGCCATAATCCAGGAAGGAATGACCGGCGAAGAGGCCGACCGGCTGGCGAGAACTGTCATCGAGGAGGCCGGCTACGGCGACGCTTTCGGGCACGCGCTGGGACACGGGGTGGGACTGGCCGCCCACGAGGCGCCCCGACTGGGGCCGGGGTCGACCGAAACGATAAAAAACGGCATGGTGTTCAGCATCGAGCCGGGGGTGTATCTGCCGGGGTGGGGCGGAGTCAGGATTGAAGACCTGGTAACCATGGAAAATGGTAAAATCAGAGTAATGACCAGAGCGGGAAAGGAATAATGATGATAAGCGGCGGCGAACTGAGAAAAGGGATACTGATTGAACTGGACGACAAGCTTTACCAGGTGGTGGAATACCAGCACGTCAAGATGAAGCGAACCGCCCTGGCCAAGGTGAAACTGCGGGACCTGAACGCGGGCCATATCGTTGAGCGCAGCTTTCAGACGGACGAAAAGCTGACCAGAGCCCGGCTGGACGTGCGGCAGATGCAATACCTCTACAACGACGGCGGGCTGTACTATTTCATGGACCAGGAGAACTTCGAGCAGATGCCATTGACAGAAAAGCAACTGGACGAGGTGCTGAAGTATCTGAAAGACGGGACGACCGTGGAAGTATCCAGCTACAAGGGGGAGGTGGTGGACATCGAACTGCCGATTACGGTGGAGCTGGAGGTAACGAAAACCGACCCCGGTTTCAAAGGGGACACGGCCACCGGCGGCACCAAGTCGGCGACTCTGGAGACGGGCTTCACGGTGCAGGTGCCGCTGTTCGTCAACGAAGGGGACGTTCTCAAGATTGACACGCGCAACGGAAGCTACCTGGAAAGGAGCGGCTAATCCAGCGTGTTGAGAGCTGACTTTCATATTCATACCGAATACTCGATGGACTGCAACACCCCCCTGGAGAAGATAATCGAGAGGTGCGGGGAGGTGGGGATAAACTGCGTTACCATCGCTGACCACGATACGATAGAGGGGGCGGTGGAGCTGCAAAAACGGGCGCCTTTCCGGGTAATCGTGGCGGAGGAGATATTGACTCCCCAGGGGGAAATAATCGGCATGTTCCTCAAGGAGGAAATTCCGGGTTACCTGCCGGTCCCGGAGACGATAGCCAGAATCAAGGAACAGGGGGGGCTGGTGTGCATTCCACACCCTTTCGATGCTATCCGCCTGTCGGCGCTGGGGGACAAGGTGATCGAGGAATTCGCCGGGGAGATTGACATTATCGAGGTGTTCAACGCGAGGAACCCCTTATCGCACAGCTCGGCGAAGGCGAGGGCATTTGCCGAGAAACACGGGCTGGCGATGAGCGCCGGGAGCGACGCACATACCCCGAACGAGATTGGCAACGCGTGGGTGGAGATGCCGGAGTTTACCGGTAAGGACGATTTCCTAGAGGCAATGGCGG
>JACZSH010000051.1 GCA_022574315.1 Chloroflexota bacterium
CGGCACCGGCACCGGCACCGTCAGTGAATGTGTGGCTGCTGGTCGGCATAGCGTTAGCCACGATAATAGTTGTCGGTCTGGTTCTCTGGCTGGTGGCCTTCCGACGCGAATAATATTGATAGTCTTTGGGACACTGGTTAACCCCCGGGGTAGCGAACGTATCCTGGGGGTTACCTTTTATAGCGACGGCGAAAATAACGGTTAACCGCCTGCTGAGGTTATCAAGCTCTGGCTCCGGCAAGTTACTTGATTCATCCACTTTATCCGGCATCTTACCGGTTAGCCGGCTCGTGATATGGTATACTCGAACCGGGAGGTAGCCGCGTGCGCAAAGGACTGTTAATCTGGAACAGTATCATTACCGTACTTTTAATCGTCGGCCTGGTGACATCGGGTTATTATTTAACCATTATGGAGCAAAAGATTTCCGTTTTGACCCAGGAAAACATGACCATCCGGCAAGCCATCAGCCAGCAAACGGCGGTCATAAACCAGCAGACCGAGGTCATCAATCAACAATCTGAAATTATTGACTACAACCTAAACTTAGCCTATGAAGAATACCTGGCTACCATCAAAGACAGCCAAGCCACCATGGAGGATATGGCAATCCTGATTGCTGAATATAGTGAAGTAATCAACAATGACACGATTTATTTTGAAGAGATAGCCGAACGTTTGAAGGAACTGTCTATCGTGTTACCGCAACCGGAAGAGTCCAATTAAGCCGGTTACCGACCCCAGCTAACGTCACCTGCGCCGGACTGGCCCTACTCCACCGTTACGCTTTTAGCCAGATTGCGCGGGAAATCTATGGGACAACCCCGGTATTTTGCCGTATAGTAGGCTAAAAGCTGCAGCACCACTGTATTTACCACCGGGGAAAATATCGCATCAACCTGCGGTACCGTGATAACTGAGTCGGCTAACTCGCTAATCGCCTCATTATCCTCCCCCACCACCGCAATCACCGGAGACCGCCTGGCCTTCACTTCCTTGATATTGGTCAGCATCACCTCAGCCGTATTATCCTGCGCGATAATCGCCACCACCGGAGTATCCGCCCCCAGCAGAGCAAAGGGACCGTGTTTTAGCTCACCGGCAGCGTAGCCTTCAGCATGAATGTAGGAAATTTCTTTCAACTTAAGCGCCCCTTCCAGAGCTACCGGAAAGTTTATTCCCCTGCCAATGAAAAACACGTCATTATACTTTGACAGCTGGCGAGCACATTCCGACACGGCATTTACGTTATCCAGGACCCGCTGGACTTTCCCCGGCAGCTGTCTCAATCCCATGATGAGGTTATCCAGTTTCCGAATATCAACCTTGGCATACGGCAAGGCTAACCAGTATAATGCCATCAGCTGGGCAATAAAACTCTTGGTGGCGGCGACGCTTATTTCCGGGCCTGCCCGCGTATCAACGACCTGGTCGGCAATACGACTGGCCGTGCTGCCAGGCACATTGGTAATGACGATTACCCGGCAGTTTTCCTCTTTCAATCTCTTTATCGCTTTAAGGGCATCTGCCGTCTCGCCGGACTGGGTAATAACAATCGTCTGACCTCTAACTGGACTCTGGCCATAGTAGTTAAACTCAGATGCCAGTTCCGTCCTGACGGCGACTTTAAATAAGTCCTCCATGATATATTTGCCTATCAACGCGGCATGATAGGAGGTACCGGAAGCTAGAATGAGAATCTCTCCCAGTCCGGTATCCAGGGACTTGGTTAAATCAGCTACCGGTTCCGCCGCTGATATATAGCCGCCAATGGTATCCCGTATCACCTTTGGCTGCTCGTGGATTTCTTTGAGCATAAAATGCTCGTAACCCGCCTTTTGGGCGTCTTCCACGTTCCATGAAATTTGATGTGTTTTTCTTTTAACGTCGGCGTTATGCCGGCGGATATTAATACTATCTCGGGTAATAACACCGATATCATCATCCTCCAAATAGATGACCCGACTGGTATAATCCAGAATTGCCGGCACGTCCGAGGCGACAAAGTTCTCCCGGTCGCCGACGCCAATAATCAACGGGCTATCTTTCCGGGCAACCACTAATTTTGGCTCATCCGCCTTCAAAACAACGATGGCGTAGGAACCATCAATGTCATGGAGAGCCACCGTTACCGCTTCTTCCAGATTACCCACATAATATTTCTCAACCAGGTGTGATATCACCTCGGTATCCGTCTCGGAAATAAATTTATGCCCCTCCGCCACCAGCTGCTGCTTTAGCTTCTGGAAATTATTAATCACCCCGTTGTGGACAACGGAAATCTCGCCGGTGCAATCGCCATGCGGGTGAGCGTTCACCTGGCTAGGTTCCCCGTGAGTTGCCCACCTGGTATGACCGATACCCATGGTCCCGGGCATGGGCGGTAATACCTTTTCCAGCACCTTCACCCTGACCGCGTCTTTATATACTTCGACATGGCTACCGGCGATGGCTATACCACAGGAATCATAGCCCCGATATTCCAACCGGGATAGACTGCTCATCAGTACCGGCTTGGCCTGTCTTTCTCCGATATATCCTACAATGCCACACATATCTAAAAGCTCTCCGCTAGCTTCTCCCCACAGGGATGAGATAGTTTTACATTACCAGGCTCTTGTCAGGCAGCCAGCCACTGATTAATTTCAGCGGCCGGATCTGGCTGTAGTTACCCACGATGACACCCGGCTGGGCCACCACGCTATTTCCCAGTTTGCAGCCCTCTCCCAGCATCGCCCCGACACTCACCGTATGTCGCTCATGATTAACCCTTATCTCATCCCGGCCACTACAGGCGGTAAAATGGCCCTCGATAACACAGCCTTTGTCAATAACCGAGTCCTGTAACATACTCCCGGACCCGATGCTAACGTCATCACCGATAACACTGTTTTTAATCTCGGTAAATGGTGCAATAACGACGTTGTTACCAATACTGGTTGCCGGTAAGATGCACACATTTGGGCCGATATCACAGCCATCTCCGATAACGACCGGCCCGGAAAGATATGAGTTAGACCTTATGACGGTATCTTTGCCCACCGAGACCTGCCCTTTCAGGGCAACACCCGCTTCAATGGTACCGCCAACATGCGCCGGTGCCTGACGAAGGATAGCGCCATTGAGGTCCAAAACATCCCATGGATAGATTACGTCCAGCCAGGTGCCGTTTGTTTCTCTGGCGACGATGGAATGACCCTGCGCTATCATGCTGTTCAGAGCCTCAGGAAGGTCTAGTTCAGGTTCAATAAAACTGAATATTTCCCTGGTTAAAGAGTAAATACCGGTACTGACCACGTTACCGATTGCTTCATCCGGTTTCTCCACGATTTTCGTTACCTTGCCCTGACTTATGGCCACCACTCCATATCTCATCGGGTTATCCACTTTTTTGACCAGTACCGCTTCAGGGTTAATCCGCGTAATATCAGCGATGGTCTCGGCTGCTATCAGATTATCGCCGGGTAAAAGCAAAAACTCGTCTTTGATTTCTTCTTCGGCGCGGGCTAAGGCGTGAGCCGTACCCAGTTGCCTGTCCTGGGTCACATAGGTTATTCTAACCCCAAAATGTTCCCCCGAACCCATATAGTCAAATACCTGCTCTTTTTTATAGCCGACAATAAGTACAATATCACGAATGCCGTTCTGCGCCACCGCCTCAACCACGTACTGGAGTATTGGTTTTCCCGCGATGAACAGCATTACTTTTGGCCGGTTCACGGTAAAGGGCCTGAGTCTTTGCCCTTCACCTGCCGCCAGAATTACCGCTTTCTTCAACATATACTCCCTAAAACACCTGTGAACCCGGTAAAATAACCCCGCTGGCCACTGCCCCGGGTCCAATAAGCGTGCCATTACCTATTACGGTACCAACGTTAATGCAGACATTAATACCGGTTTCCACCCCATCGCCAATTATAGCGCCCAGTTTCCGCTTTCCGGTATTTACACCGTTTGCCCAGACCTCTTTCTTGTCCAGCCGCAAGTTGGCCACCTTGGTACCGGCACCTAAATTACATCCTTCGCCGACGATACTGTCGCCAATATAGTTATGGTGAGGAAGCTTACTATTTCTCATGATAATACAGTTTTTTACTTCCACCGCACCGCCGATACGGCAACCGTCGGCAATAGCCGTAAAGGGTCGAATATAGCAATTTGGGCCAATGTCACAACCCTCTCCAATCATCACCGGCCCGACAATGTAAGACCCGGACCGGATGGTGGTATTCTTCCCAATGGAAACGGCGCCTTTAATCACGACGTTCTCTTCAATAGCGCCCAGGTTTTTTAATCTGGTGGCCGCCAGCAGCCATTCATTAGCCGTCAGCAAATCCCAGGGATAGCTCAGGTCTATCCAGTGGCTTATTTTATGATAAGCAATATCAATTCCGTTGTCCATCATTATTCCCAGAGAATCGGTTATCTCGTATTCTCCCCGAGGCGATACCGGTGTCCGGGATATCGCCTGAAAAATATCCGGAGTGAGCCGGTAAAACCCGGCGTTAGCTGTGGTCGAGGGGGGATTTTTTTCTTTTTCATATATGTGGACAACTTTCCCTTTCTTTAACTCGACCATACCCAGACCGGTGGTATCCTTGACTTCTATGATGCCGAGAGCATTACCACGCTTGGCAGCCAGTTTCCGGATGTCTTTTCGATTAACAATCACGTCACCGTTCATTACCATGAAGTGGCCATCAACCAGATTTTCACTCATTCTAATCGCGTCCGCCGTACCCAGTTGTTTCCGCTGGTTGGCATAGGCAATGTTAACTCCCCATTTCTCCCCGCCACCAAAATAATCACGCACCTGCTCGTCGTGGTACCCGACCACGAAAATTAGCTCCTTAATGCCGGCGGCAATGACTTCCACCAGCAAATGCTCCAGAATAGGCTTATTGGCCAGAGGCAACATCACCTTGGGTCTGGTGCGGGTCAGCGGACGCATCCGGTTCCCTTCTCCGGCGGCCAGAATAACTGCCTTCAACTTACCTTCTCCTTACGGCAATCCTGGATTACCTTCACGCCTTCATTATATAGCTGGTGTACTCGCGTCTCAGTTTTCGCCTCGGCCGTCAGCCTGATTTTAGGCTCGGTGCCCGATGCCCTGACCAGCAGCCAGCCGTCATTAAAGTATAGCTTAATACCGTCAATCCTGCTTACTGATAACGGCCCCATGGCCATTAATTGAGGTTCCAGACTTGATAACCTCACTCCCTCGCTGTCAATACTACCACGAAGTAACGGGTAGCCGGGAACTGCATCAACCAGTCTGGATAGTTTCTCCTGGCTGGCGATAGCCGCAATCCGGGCCGCCGCATGGATACCATCCGGGCAGAGTGACAGGCCGGGGAAGACCCAGCTTCCCGATGGCTCACCGCCAAACTCACCACCGTTCTTGAGTTCCTCGGAAACATAGTTATCCCCTATCCTGGTCCACCGGACATCGTAACCCGTCTCCTCAACGGCCATTGAAGCGTCAATCGTGGTCACAATATCCGCGGCGTCCATCGCCTGAGCGAATATGAACAGGAGTTTATCACCGGGCACAAACCTGCCCTTGTCATCCACGGCCATCATTCGGTCCGCATCCCCGTCATGGGCAATACCCACGTCGGCACCGCATTCCCGGGTCAGCGCCATCAAGTCCGTCAGGTTGGACTCGGTTGGCTCGATGCCGCGAGGGAAGAAACCACTGGCAGTACAGTTTATCGCCTCTACTTCACAGCCCAGTTTCTCTAAAAGACGGGGAGTGATAACTGAAGCGGCGCCACACCCACAGTCCAGGGCAACTTTTAGTTTCAGACCCCCCGGAAACTCCCCCAAGATGCGTTCCAGGTGCCGTTCCACAGCGCCGGGGTGAAGGCAGCTTTGCTTCACCTCGTCCCACCGGGCAACGCGAAAGGAACCATTTGAAACTATTCCTTCTATCTGCTCCTGCTGGACCTGGCTAAAAGCGGAGCCATCCGGGTTCAAGAGCTTGATACCATTGTATTGCGGAGGATTATGCGAAGCCGTAATCATCACCCCGGCGTCAAATTCCCGGGCGGCCAAAGCCAGCGTCGGCGTCGGCACAATTCCGGCGTCCTCACAGTGGCTGCCGGCGGCAAGCAGACCGGAGATAAGCGCCTGTTTCAGGCTGTCACTGGAAGTCCTGGTGTCAGTGCCCACCACCACCGTACCATAAGCCTCCCCCATAGCCAGTCCCACTTTCACCGCCAGGTCGAGCAGGCCCTTGTCCCAGAGACGACGAATTCCGGATGTGCCAAAAAGTCGCATATCATCCTAATTTTGAACCCTGATAAACCTGAATGTCAATACCAGCCTCAGACCCGGTTAATGGACGTTGCATTACCGGACAGGTTTTTTTATGGTTGCCGGGGATACGATAAGAAAAAAGATAATATTCTTTACCAGTCATCACCGCCTTAGCCCTGGCGATTATTGCCGAAACTGAAACCGGGCAGATTTGAAACAGAGTACAGGAGCAGGTTTATATTTTCAGTTCGGTACGGGTACGCAGGAGTCCAATCAGCCGCTCACGGGTGACCAGCCCGATAACCCTCCCGTCACTGACCACCGGTAACTGGTTTACCGCGTTTTCATCCATCTGCTCCAGCACGCTCATTGCGTCCTGGTCAGGTGAGATTACCCTCAGACGGCTAATCGGGGTCATGATATCCTGCGCCGTAATGTGCTCCCGCTTCGCCTGATTGACCAGTTTAATATTCTCCAGCGTTAATACGCCGGTTAACTGGTCGGCATTGGCCACCAGAAAGCAGCGATGCCCGCCGGTAAGGATATACCCGTTAACCAGGCGGTTAATGGTAACCTCCGGAGCGATGACCGGACAATCCGGCTGCATTATCTGCGCGGCGGTAATCCCCAGTAGCACCCCCTGCCACCGGGACTGACGATAGCTGACGGCGGCAATATAGCTCAAGAACCAGCCAATAAGCGCCAGCCAGAGGCCACTGTACCACTGCCCGGGAAACCGGAAAACCAGAGCAATGCCTCCCAGAATAAACAGGTAACCCACGCCGCGGCCGACATTGGTAGCTATTCTGGTAGCTCGCTGATAGTCGCCGCTAAAGCGCCAGAGTATGGAGCGAAAGATCCGGCCGCCGTCCAGGGGAAAGCCGGGGATAAGATTGAATACCGCCAGGACCACGTTTACCTGGGCCAGCCAGGAGGTAATCGCCGCCACCGGTTCATTAATGCCACCGAATAACAGGTGGAGCACGTAAAAAATACCGCCGATTGTCAGGCTGGAGAGCGGACCGGCGATGGCCATTTTGAACTCAGCGCCGTGGTGCTTCGCCTCCCGGGTCATGTGAGCCACGCCGCCGAAAATAAAGAGAGTAATGCTTTTTACGGGTATGTTATTGGCCCGACCGACCAGACTGTGGGCCAGCTCGTGCGCGACGACCGAAGAAAAAAACAGCAGGCTGGCGGAGATACCGGTAATCCAGTAAACCGCTATATTCCAGCCCGGGTAGATGACCGGAAAATACTGCCAGGACATGGAAACGGTTATCAGGATGAAGATGATAAACCAGGAATAGTGCAGATGGAACTGAATCCCGAATATTCTACCCAGATAAAATCCGCCACCCATTATCTGTTTCAAAGACTAGCACTTGGTGGCGTGTACACCCAGATATTTTTCCACCAACTCCATGGCGCAGAAATTCCCGCACATGCTGCAAGCCGACCCGGTTGAAGTATGCTGGGTATGAACGCGGCGTGCCCGTTCCGGGTCAAGAGAAAGCCTGGCTTGCTCTTCCCAATCGAGCTTCTTCCGGGCCACGGACATTTTTCTGTCCCATTCGGCGGCGCCTTTTACTCCCTTCACCAGGTCACCGGCGTGGGCGGCAAGGCGAGAGGCGATAACGCCCTGCCGGACATCTTCAAAGTCGGGCAGGGACAGGTGTTCGGAGGGGGTCACGTAGCACAGAAAATCAGTGCCGAAAGCCGCCGCCAGCGCCCCCCCGATGGCTCCGGTAATATGGTCATACCCCGCCCCGATATCGGTGACCAGCGGCCCCAGCACGTAGAACGGGGCCCCTTTGCAGATAGATTTTTCCAGGCGAACGTTGGCTTCAATCTGGTTCAAAGGCAGGTGTCCGGGGCCCTCCACAATCGCCTGCACTCCGGCCTCCTGTGCCCGCTGTACCAGCTCTCCGATGGTAAGCAACTCTTCCACCTGAGCTCTATCCGTCGCATCCGACAGGCTACCCGGACGCATGCCGTCACCAAGACTCAGCGTGCCGTCATACTCCCGGCATATCTCCAGCAGGCGGTCGTAGTGCTCGTAAAGAGGATTTTCGCGCTCGTTGTAGAGCATCCAGCCAATCAGGAAAGAACCCCCCCGCGAGACCACGTCAGCCACTCTTCCCTGCTGCTTGAGTCGGGCAAAGGCAGCCTGGGTCACCCCACAATGAACGGTGACGAAATCGACACCGTCACGTGCGTTTTCCTCAATCACCCCGAAAAGATCATCCGCGGTCATTTTGACAATGGCTCCGTCCCGGGCGATTGCCGAGATACCTACCTGATATATGGGTACCGTCCCGATAGGCACCGAGCTGGCATTAATTATTGCCCGCCGAATCGCCGGGATATCCCCGCCGGTACTCAGGTCCATGACGGTATCCGCCCCGGCTTCCACAGCCACGCGTAATTTTTCCAGTTCGGTATTTAAATCACCATAGTCAGAAGAAGTGCCGATGTTGGCATTCACTTTGGTGGAAAGTCCCTGGCCAATGCCGCAGGGCACCAGTCCGGCATGATTGATATTGGCTGGAATAACAATCGTTCCTTCGGCAACACCCTGTCGAATAAACTCGACTTCCAGTCCTTCGGCCTGAGCCACCGTCTTCATTTGAGGAGAAATAACGCCTTTTTTCGCCAGTTCCAGTTGAGTCATATCGCCCTCCAATAAACCAAAAGACCAAGGGTTCTTTCGGCTACCGTTCAACCCTTGGTCTGAGCTACTGCCACTTCCCTACGCTCGCATTACCGAGGACAGGTTCACAGGGTTGGCATTTAATCGCCTCTCAGCCCTTGAGCACCCCTAGCGGTTAAACTATTTTATTCCGACAGGTATAAATATATCATAAGCCCGCTCAAAACACAAACGAACTACCTATTATATTACCGTGCCCAACTGGTGCCTGCGGGCAGAAATGGGCGTTAATATGAACCCTATCCCCCTTTTCCTTGATAAGCCGAGATGGGAGGTAAAAAAGAGGGGCTGGCGGCTGTTAACCGCCAGGTTATTGGTTCGAGTCCAGTTCGGGGAGCCAAATTTATATTTACTTGTTTGGCCATTTTTCAGGTTTCAATTACAGCCTTGAACTAATGCGAACTGCTTGGGCGATTAGTGAATTAGTAGTTGAGTGGATACCCCAAGCACGAATACAACTATTACGCTCATCCGTAGGAAAATATCGCGACGCAAACAAGATTGCCTCCCTAACAAACGAAGATGGTTCGGCCTCGTACCTATTCTTCAAAATACGACGTTGGGTTGCTGTTCCATGCTTTGCTATTAAGAATACGGCTGTGCTTCGTAATGATTCAATTTTGTTAGTATCCTGTAGGATTTGTATAGCCTTATCAACCATACCGGCTGATACAATATCAGCTTCTGTTAATACTACTATTGGCCAGATAAGTGTCCAATCATAAGGTATATCTTGACTTGCAATAATCGCCTCTAGTCTCTCGGATATCTCGCTATTTCCTTTAACTAAATACATCAAATAATTGCAGTAAATTTTACTCAGATATGGCCTT
>JACZSH010000052.1 GCA_022574315.1 Chloroflexota bacterium
AGTCCGGGTGGCGGCGGAGAAGCTGGGCAAGGGCTCCGACCGGTTTGCCGTCCATGCTCAGGGGCAGGAACTGCCCGCGCACGACCCCCGCTTTATCCCCGCCCTTGGCGTTACCTATCGCTTTGATGCTACTCCTGGGCGTCATACCCAGGGTGGCCGGGGCTGGATTATGGGTGAAGACTTTATGAGCGATGACCGGAAAGATAAGTACGACTATACCAATACCGGCGAACTTCAGAAGAAAGCGATGAACATGATGCATGTCGTCAATGCGTCCGGTATCTGCTTCTTTGCCTATGTGTCTTATCCGGCGCAGTTCATCCCTGATTTCCTGACAGCGGTCACCGGTTGGGAGTATGACTTTGACAGCTGCCTGAAAATCGGGGAGCGCGTCGGTACTCTCCGTCATCTCTTCAATTTGCGTGAAGGACTTAACCCGAAGCAGTACAGCTTTAACCAGCGGGCACTGGGTAAGCCGCCGCTGACCATTGGCCCCGTGGCTGACGTAACCCTTGACGACGATAACATGATAAAGGAGTACCTGGCGGCAATGGACTGGGACCAGGCCACTACCCGGCCCAGTGACCGGAAACTAAAAGAACTTGGACTGGATAGCGTGGTTTAGGCTATTTTGGGGATTAGAAAGAAATTGAGCGCCTTTGGAGGTGTGCCACGGTGAATGTATTTGATGCCATCATTGAGATACTGAAACGGGAAGGTGTCGAGTTCCTGAGTTGCTATCCCACCACCAACATTATCGAGTCGGCGGCGGCGGCCTCCCTGCGTCCCATCATCTGCCGGCAGGAGAGGGTGGGGGTGGGTATTGCCGACGGTTTCAGCCGCGTAAGCAACGGTCGGCGTCTCGGTGTTTTCGCCATGCAGTTCGGTCCCGGTGCGGAAAATGCCTTTTCCGGGGTCGCTACCGCTTACTCCGATTGCGTTCCTATCCTGTTATTGCCCTGGGGACACGATAATTACCGTGCCGGGATACCGCCTTACTTCAGCTCGGTAACCGGTTATGCGCCGGTGACCAAGCACGTGGAACAGATTAATATGCCGGGACGTGTCGCCGATATTATGCGGCGCGCTTTTTCGCTCCTGCGCATGGGCCGGCTTGGTCCGGTAATGCTGGAGATACCCCGGGATGTTTCTGTGCAGACCGTTGAGCAGTTGGACTATGAACCGGTAAAAATCACCCGTGCCGCAGCTGACCCCCGTGACGTAGATGAGGCCGTCCGCGTGCTCCTGTCAGCGCGCCATCCGGTTATCCACGCCGGGCAGGGCGTTCTCTACGCTGAAGCGTGGCCGGAGCTTTTGGAATTCGCCGAGCTAGTCCAGGTGCCGGTGGTCACCACGCTGCTGGCAAAAAGCGTTTTTCCGGAAGACCATCCGCTATCGCTCGGTGTTGGTTACCGGGCCATGACCGGGACCTCTTTTCACTTTCTGAAACAAGCTGACGTGCTCTTCGGTATCGGCTGCAGTTTTTCGCGCCATCACCAGTCGGCCATGATACCGGCTGGCAAGACCATTATCCACGCCACCAACTGTGCCGCCGATATTAACCGGGAGTATTATGCGGACCATCCCGTTATCGGTGACGCCAAGCTGGTGCTGCGCCAGTTCATCGAGGCGGCCAGGGAGCGTCTCGGCAAGCAGGGTCGACGCGGGAACGGTGAGGTAACCGCCGAAATCAGGCAGATAAAGGAGAAGTGGCTGGCCGAATGGATGCCCAAACTTACCTCGGATGAAGTGCCCATCAATCCGTACCGTATCGTCTGGGAGTTGATGCGTACCATTAATCCGGCGCAGACCATTATTACTCACGATTCCGGCAGTCCCCGCGACCAGTTGGCTCCGTTCTATCAGGCGACGGTGCCGCGTGGCTACCTCGGCTGGGGCAAATCACACGGCCTGGGTACAGGCCTGGGTCTGATTATGGGCGCCAAGCTTGCCAGCCCGGAAAAGATAGCCATTAACATCATGGGCGACGCTGCTTTCGGTATGGTGGGACTGGACTTCGAGACGGCGGTGCGCAACAAGATTCCCATCATCACCATGGTATTCAATAATTTTGGCCTGGCCGTAAATACCGAGGGTATGCCCATTTCCCATGAACGTTACCGGTCCCGTGATACTATCGGTAACTACGCGGAGATGGGTCGTGCCATGGGCGGTTATGCCGAGCGCGTGGAAAGCCCTGCCGAAATTGTCCCCGCCATCCAGCGCGCGGTTAAGGTGACCCGGGAAGAAGAGCGCCCGGCTTTGCTGGAGTTCATCACCAGGCAGGAGATATCTTATTCATTGATACAGGCTCTCTAGCGCCTGGTGGCCGAAGTTTTTACAGAGCGGGCAAGACCCTTCGCTTCGCTGCTGAACGCGAGCGAAGAATCTTTGGTTCACTCGATTGCGTCATCAAGTGCCGGTCGCCTTGCCGCTTGCCCTCCGCGGGCTGGACAGCGTAAAATGATGTAGAAATCCAGACTATCGTTGAGGAGTAGGTTACGGGTTATGAAAAAACGGGTATTTTCTGGCATTCAACCTACCGGTGACATTCATATTGGAAATTACCTGGGGGCAATCCGGAACTGGGTGCTTTCCCAAGTGGAGTTAGACAATATATTCTGCATCGTTGACCTCCATGCTATCACCGTTTCCCAGGACCCCGGGGTTTTAAAGGTGAAGATACGCGAGGTAGCCGGCCTGCTCTTTGCCGCCGGTATCAATACCGCAGAGTCGGCGGTCTTTATCCAGTCCCATATCCCCGCTCACTCCGAGTTGACCTGGATTCTGAATTGTTTTACCCCCATGGGCTGGATGCGGCGCATGACTCAGTTCAAGGAGAAATCTCAGCGGCACAAGGAAGAGGTCAGCGTCGGCCTTTTTGATTACCCGGTGCTGATGGCGGCGGATATTCTGCTCTATGATACCGACGTTGTCCCCGTCGGGGAAGACCAGAAACAGCATGTCGAGCTGGCGCGGGACATTGCCCAGCGCTTTAACTTCATCTTCGGAGAAACTCTGAAAGTGCCGGAGGTGACCATACCGGAGGTAGGCGCGCGCATTATGGGGCTGGACGACCCGACGCAGAAGATGAGCAAAAGCGAGGACGGGCCGGGCCGTGTCATTTATTTACTCGATTCGCCGGACGATATCCGTAGCAAGATAAAGAGAGCCACTACCGATTCTCGGCGCGAAATCCGCTTCGACGAGAGTCGTCCCGGCATCTGTAACCTGCTGGTCATCTATGAGCTTTTCACCGGACTTGGCCGCACCGAGATTGAAGCGCGCTGGGAAGGCAAAGGCTACGGCGATTTTAAGCGTGAGCTGGCCGAGGTGGTTGTCGAAGGACTAAGTCCCCTACAGTCCCGTTACCGGGAGCTGACCGCCGATTCAACCTACATCGATTCGTTACTGGCCGAGGGGATGCGGAGAATCCTCCCCATTGCCGAAAAAACCCTGGCCGCGGTCAAAGATAAAGTCGGCCTCGGTTAGACTTAAAATTCACCGACCAGAGGCTGGAATTAGCTAATCTGGCACCTTTTTACTGATGAGGACGTTTAAGAGGGCGTCAGACCCTCTAATTAAATCACCCCTTGATTACCCCTATCGGCTTTGTCCGGGCGACAATTCTGGAAATACCGGCGCCCTGCGTCACTCCAACTACCGCCGAGACGTCCTTGTAAGCTTCGGACGCTTCTTCAGCCAGTCCGGCAAGGTTTCCGGCGCGGACGGTTATTCCCCTGGCCTGTAACGATTCCAGGACGTCTCGTCCCCGGAGATGCCGTTTGGCGGCCGTCCGGCTCATCACCCGGCCGGCGCCGTGGCAGGTAGAACCGAAAGTTTCCTTCATCGCCTGTTCCGTGCCCACCAGCACATAGGACACCCGCCCCATGTCTCCCGGGATGAGCACCGGTTGGCCTATAGCTGAGTATTTGGCCGGAACGTCGGGATGCCCCGGCGGGAAAGCCCGGGTGGCGCCTTTCCGGTGTACGCAGAGCTTCTCTTTTTTCCCCTTCCGTTGATGCTCTTCTATCTTGGCGATGTTGTGGGTCACGTCGTAGATAAGCTCCAGGCCGGCCTCGGCACTATTTATCCGCAGCGTCTGGCAGAACGACTCTCTCACCCAGTGCGTGATGCACTGGCGGTTGGCCCAGGCGTAGTTGGCGGCGCATCTCATCGCTGCCAGGTAAGACTGCCCCTCGGGCGACTTTACCGGGCTGCATGCCAGCTGCCGGTCGGGCAGCTGTATCTCGTACTTGACCATCGCCCGCATCATTTCCTTGATGTAGTCGTCGGCCACCTGGTGTCCCAGTCCCCGTGAGCCGCAGTGAATCAGGAGCATGACCTGTCCCGGCTGGTTGATGCCCATCGTGTTGGCTATCTCAGGCTCGTATATCTGGTCTACCAGCGCCACTTCCAGGAAGTGATTTCCGGAGCCCAGTGTGCCCAGCTGCGGTACCCCCCGCTCCTTGGCTCGGGCGCTGACCTTATCCGGGTCGGTGCCGCTCATCTCTCCGTTTTCTTCGGTCGTTTCCAGGTCCTCCGGTCGACCGTATCCCTGTTCCACCGCCCAGCGCGAGCCTTTTACCAGCACCTCGTTGATTTCTTTGGCGCGCAGCTTTACCTTCCCTTTCGAGCCGACCCCGGAAGGCACGTTACGGTAGAGGGTTTCGATGAGTTCCGTTATCCTGGGGTAGACTTCCTCCCCGGTCAGGTTGGTGCGCAGGATGCGTACCCCGCAGTTGATGTCGAAACCCACCCCACCCGGCGAAACCACGCCATCACTCACTCTCATCGCGGCCACCCCTCCGATGGGGAACCCGTAGCCCCAGTGAATATCGGGCATTGCCAGGGAGTAGTCCACGATACCCGGCAGCATGGCCACGTTGGCCACCTGCTCCATTGCCTGCTCCTGGCTGATTTGTTTTAGCAGCGCTTCGTCAGCATAGATTATCCCCGGCACCCGCATACCTTTTTTATAGTTTTCTGGTATTCGCCAGCGGTATTCGTCTATCTTTTCCAGCGGCCCGTTCCACGCTCCCATATCCTCACCTCCTAGATGTCAAAGATAACCCGGACCTGGTTTTTCTCCGGGTCCACCTTGAGTAAATGAAAAGTAGCTGATTTGACTCCGGTTTTCAGCCGGTGACGGGAAGAGTCGTACCTTTCCCCGTAACAGGTCGCCTTCAAATTATTGCCGTCCAGCTCGCTCACCTCAAATCTTTTCAGCAGGAGTGTCTCCACATCGAAGAAATAGAGGAGGCGGTTCAGCCACTCGAAGAGCAGCATCTCCGGGTCATCCTCACTTATTTCCAGCCGGCGGGTTTCCGTCTCCCGTACCGACCTGAGGTCGGCTATTATCGAGAACATCCCGTAGGCGGCGTTGGCGTAAGCCACGGCCAGGGACTGCCCGTAAGCGACCAGTCCGATGTCCGCCGTGTGCTCTATTATCCGGAACCTTGCCACTGCCTGCTTTACCCCTTTTCATTATAGAAGCTTTTTCAGGGATTATAAACCGGTCGCTGACCGGACTCCCGGTCTCAGGCTGCTCCCGGCCATCATTGCCAAAAGATGTTCGGGGCAGTATAATAGCTGGGTAGATAAAGCCAATTTGGTGACAGTAGTGTTTTATCTGCGAACGGGTAAGGTACGGTTAACCACGAATCGTCTTTCACGTATTACTTAGCCGTTTTGCTCCTCGTAGTGATATTTACCGCCGGAATACGACAAGGAGTGGCCAGTGACTTTACATAATTATGATGTCAAAGACCTCTCGCTGGCTGAGTCCGGAAGGCGGCGTATCGAGTGGGCTTACCGGGAGATGCCGGTGGTCAAGCTCATTCGGGAGCGCTTCGCCGAAGAAAAGCCTTTGCGCGGGGTTCGGATTTCAGCTTGCCTTCATGTCACCACCGAGACCGCCAACCTGGCGCTGGCGCTGAAAGAGGGTGGTGCCGACCTCGTTCTCTGCGCTTCCAATCCGCTCAGCACCCAGGATGATGTCGCCGCCGCGCTGGTCGAATACGGCATTCCCACCAGTGCCATCAAGGGGGAAGACGAGGCGACCTATTACCGGCATATCAACATCGCGCTTGACCACTCGCCCCAGATGACCGTGGATGACGGTGCCGATCTGGTGACCAGTCTGCACACTAAACGCAGCCAACTTATTACCGGGGTCATTGGTGGCACCGAGGAAACCACTACCGGCGTCGTTCGGCTCCGCAGTCTGGAGAAAGCGGGCAAACTGAAATATCCGGTCATCGCGGTAAACGATGCCCAGACCAAGTATCTTTTTGATAATCGCTATGGCACCGGCCAGAGCACCATCGATGGTATTACCCGCGCCACCAATATCTTGTGGGCGGGGAAAAAGGTGGTCGTCTGCGGCTATGGCTGGTGCGGGCACGGCGTCGCTCTCAGGGCAAGAGGACTGGGGGCGCAGGTGATTGTCGTTGAGGTGGCACCGGTCCGCGCCCTGGAAGCGGTCATGGACGGCTACCTGGTGATGCCGCTGCTGGAAGCCGCCGCGGTGGGAGATATCTTTATCACCCTCACCGGGGACAAACATGTTATTGATGAAGCCCACTTTCGCGTTATGAAGGATGGCGCCATTATCGCCAACAGCGGCCATTTCAACGTTGAAATTAACATCCCCGCTCTGGAAGGTCTGTCCAGCGGTCACCGGCGCATAAGAGATTTCATTGACGAGTATTCCCTGGCGGGTGGCCGCCGCGTCTTCCTGCTCGGAGAAGGGAGACTCATCAACCTGGCGGCGGCGGAAGGCCATCCCGCCAGTGTCATGGACATGAGCTTTGCCATTCAGGCGCTGTGCCTGGAGTATATGGCTAAAAACCGGGGGAAACTGGAAGCGAAAGTTTACCCGGTGCCGGAAGATATCGATAAACAGGTGGCGCGTTTGAAGCTTAACGCCATGGGTATTGAGATTGACCGCCTGACCCCGGAGCAGGAAAACTACCTGACCAGCTGGGAAGAGGGGACTTAGTAATTGCTCAACCAGCGAGTGTCATTTCAGATGACGGAGGAAGAAGATGCCCAATAGTTTTGCCAGTTCACCGAATTACATGTTGACTTCGGAATCGGTTACCGAGGGGCATCCGGACAAATTATGCGACCAGATATCGGACGCCATTCTGGACGCTATCATGGAACAGGACCCCAATGGCCGGGTGGCCTGCGAGACGGCTATCACCACCGGCCTGGTTATTGTTCTCGGTGAAATTACCACCAACTGCTATGTCGACGTGCCCAGGGTGGTGCGCGGGGTAATCCATGATATCGGTTACAATAATCCCCATTACGGCTTTGATTCCGAGTCGTGTGGTGTTATGGTTTCCATCAACGAGCAATCCAGTGATATTGATAGGGGAGTAAGTAAGTCCCAGGAAGCTAAAGAAGACTCGGCGGTAAATGACCTGGCCACGATTGGTGCCGGCGACCAGGGTATGATGGTTGGCTTTGCCTGCAGCGAGACCCCGGAATTGATGCCCCTGCCCATCTCCCTGTCCCACCGGTTGTGCCGTCGGCTGGCCCAGGTCAGGAAAGAGGGCGTGTTACCTTATCTCCGCCCCGACGGTAAATCGCAGGTAACCGTTGAGTATGATAACGGCCGCCCCAAGCGCGTTACCAACGTGGTCATTGCCGCCCAGCACGACGATGACGTCGACAGCGACCGGATAGAGCGGGATATTATTGAGCATGTTATCAAGGCGGTAGTTCCCCCTGAGCTGATAGATGACGATACAAAATATTACGTTAACGCCACCGGGCGCTTTGTTATCGGCGGGCCGGTCTCGGATACCGGCTTCACCGGGCGCAAGATTCTGGTGGACACCTACGGCGGCATCGCCCGGCACGGTGGCGGCGCCTTCTCCGGCAAGGACCCCACCAAGGTCGACCGCTCGGCGGCCTATATGACTCGCTACATTGCCAAGAACGTGGTCGCCGCCGGACTGGCGGAGCGCCTGGAGATACAGGTTGCTTACGTTATCGGCGTGGCTCACCCTCTCTCCGTTTCCATCGAGACTTTCGGCACGGCGGTGGTCGAGGACCAGGTTATCAAGGACCTGATTAGCAAACACTTCGACCTCAGGCCGGGAGCGATTATCCGGCACTTTGACCTCCGCCGCCCTATCTACCGCCAGACGGCGGCCTACGGCCACTTTGGCCGTGACGACCTTGACCTCCCCTGGGAAAAAACGGATAAAGCCGAAATCCTGAAAAAAGAAGGTCTGGGAAAGTAACTGGAATGGAGTTTAAAAGGGACAAAATCCCTCTTTAAAATATCTTTTCCCTCTCTGTTTTGAAAAAGATACCCTAAGGGGGAGGGTTCCCTAATAAAAAAATATTAAGGGGGTGAGGTAGAATAGATAACCCTATCAAGTTCGGCACCGATGGCTGGCGGGCGGTTATCGCCGGTGACTTCACCTTCGATAACGTCCGTGTCTGCGCCCAGGGTGTCGCCAGTTACCTGCAACAAACAGGATTATCCGGCCGTGGACTGATTGTCGGCTATGATACCCGTTTTGCCTCCGAGGACTTTGCCGCCGCTGTGGCGGAGGTGGTGGCTGGTAACGGTATCAAAGTCTACCTCTGTCCCCGTGCCACCCCCACTCCGGTAATCAGCTACGGTGTCCTCACCGAAAAAGCCGGCGGGGCGGTGATCATCACCGCCAGCCACAATCCGGCCATCTGGAACGGCTTCAAGTATAAAGACGAGCACGGCTCCAGCGCCCCGGACGAAGTTACCGCTCAGATTGAAAAATTCATCGGTCAGATTCAGGCGGGCGGACAGGTCAACCGGGTGCCGCTGGCGGAGGCTCTGGCACAAGGGCTGGTGGAGTACCTGTCGCTGACTCCGGTCTACCTGAAGCAGGTAGACCGTCTCGTTAACATTTCCGGGCTGCGGGCGGCTGGCTTTAAAATAGTTATCGATTCCATGTATGGCGCCGGGGCTGGCTACCTCAGGACAATCCTTGAGGGCGGAAATACCGAGGTTATTGAGATAAACGGCGACCGTAACCCCCTTTTCCCCGGCATCCAGCCCGAGCCTATCGCGGCTAACCTGGCCAGACTCTCCGAGGCTGTGAAACAGCAGGGAGCGCACGTCGGCCTGGCTACCGACGGTGACGCCGACCGTATGGGCGTTATCGACGAGAATGGTAACTTTTTAACCCAGCTCCAGGTCTTTGCCCTGCTCTCGCTTTACCTGCTGGAAGTACGTGGTGAGCGCGGCCCACTGGTGAAGACCATCACCAGCACCAGCATGCTTGACCGGCTCGGCGAGATATTTGACGTGCCGGTATTTGAGACTTCGGTCGGCTTCAAATACGTAGCGCCAATTATGCGTGCTGAAAACGCTCTTATCGGCGGTGAAGAGAGCGGCGGCTACGGTTTTCGCGGTCATGTCGCCGAACGCGATGGCGTCCTCGCCTGCCTTTATTTCCTCGACCTGATGGCCAAGACGGGTAAGACACCTTCGGAGCTTATCGATTATCTTTACGGGAAGGTCGGCCCTCATTACTACCAGCGGGCGGACATCCATTTCCCCGCCGCCGAACGCGCCGTAATCACCGACCGACTTCAGCACCGCCGGCAAAAATCGCTGGGCGGAGTTGAAGTAGTTAACGTAGAGACGGCGGATGGTTTCCGTTTTACCCTGGCTGACGGTACCTGGCTGCTGATTCGTTTCTCCGGTACTGAACCGGTGCTGCGTGTCTATACGGAAAGCGATTCT
>JACZSH010000053.1 GCA_022574315.1 Chloroflexota bacterium
GGTAGTCTCCCATGACGCCCACGCTTTTCACATCGGTCAGGATGGCGAAACTCTGCCACAACCGGCGGTATAACCCGGCCTTTTTTATCTCATTCATGACTATAAAATCGGCACTGCGCAGTATCTCAAGCTTTTCCCTGGTTACTTCCCCGATAATGCGGATGGCCAGGCCCGGCCCGGGGAAGGGCTGTCGCCAGACCATTTCTTCCGGCAGGCCCAGCGCCAGCCCCACCTGGCGCACTTCATCCTTGAACAGAAAGCGTAGCGGTTCCAGTAGATTCAGCGTCATCTTGGCCGGCAGACCGCCAACGTTGTGATGGGTTTTTATCTTGGCGGAGACGCTGCTGACCGACGAAGTGCTCTCGATAACATCCGGGTAGAGAGTCCCCTGGGCCAGGAAATTAACTTTACCCGCCTGGTGGGCGGCTTCTTCAAATACCTTGATGAATTCCGCCCCGATGACCTTGCGTTTCTGCTCCGGGTCGGTTACACCTTTGAGGCGGCGAAGAAATCGGTCACTGGCGGAGGCTAAAATAATATTCATGCCCATGTTCAAGCGGAAGGTATTAAAAGTGCGCTCTACTTCTTCACGGCGCAGCAGCCCGTTATCCACGAAAATACAGGTAAGCTGGTCGCCGATGGCCTGGTGAATCAGAGTGGCCACAATCGAAGAATCAACACCCCCCGAAAGGGCGCAGATTACTTTACCATCACCTACCTGTTCTTTAATTTTTGACAGGCTGTCATTGATGAAATTACCCATCGTCCAGTTTCCCTGGCAGCCGCAAATATTATAGACGAAGTTTCTCAGTATCGTCTTGCCTTCCGGAGTATGGGCTACCTCGGGGTGAAACTGGATGCCGTATATTCCCTGTTCGTTAGCCATCACGGCTACCGGAGAGTTTTCGGTATGAGCCAGAGTCGAAAAACCGGGCGGCATAGCCTCGATTCTATCCCCGTGACTCATCCAGACCGGCATCGAATCCGGTAAGTCGGTAAACAAAGGTGAGTCAACGGCACTCAGATGCAGCACGGCATGACCGTATTCACGTTTTGTGCCCGGGGCTACCTGCCCCCCCAGCTGCTTGGTAATCGCCTGCATCCCGTAGCAAATACCGAGTACCGGTAAACGGCTTTCGTAAACATAGGATTGGGCGAGCGGTGCCTTGGGGTCATAGACGCTGAACGGACCGCCGGAGAGGACAAACCCTTTGGGATTTAGCGCGGCTATCTTTTCCCAGGGGGTATCATGCGCTACCAGTTCACAGTATACGTTGCATTCGCGGATGCGGCGCGCAATCAGTAAGCTGTATTGCGAACCGAAATCGACGACGATGATGGCTTCCTGCTCGGCTCCGGAAACGGCTTCTTCGGCGGTTGCCGGCTGTTCTCCCGCGATTTCTTTGGCTATTTCCAGGTAGGTGGAGACTTCGATATCGCCTGAAGTAGTTACCCGCGAACTTTTCCAGGGAAGTTTATTGAAAATGTGTTTTGCCATACTTTATTGAACACAATTTACCACTATTTCGAGCTTCGTGTAAAGCTTGCGCCTAATGATTCGATAAAGCGTCAGGCGGAGTTGCCGGGGAGTTGATTTTGATTAATAACCATCCTCGGCAGCGGTAACAATGGCTTTTAAGTTGTCGATGGGGGTTTGCAGAGGAACCGCGCACTCCGGAGCCAGAATATCAACCCCGGCCTCGATGGCGTATCGGGCTTGCTGGTAGACGTCTTCCGGTGTGCCCCGGAGAAGGCATTGAGCGTTGTTGATATTGCCCACCAGAGAAATCCTGCCATTGACAACCTTTACCGCTTCCCTGGTGTCCACAGACCATTCGAAATGGTAGCCGTCGTAAGCTTCCTCGGCGAAGATGTGGAGACGGTCAGCGCAGTTTCCGCAAATATGCAGGATGGTGGGTCCCCCGATTCGCCCCAGCATTTCCCGGTGAACCGGCACCAGAAAGTCCTGGTAAGCTTGCGGGCTGACCAGGTCCCCCGTGGCATGGTCGGGAAGGACCACCGCATCGGCTCCCGCCTGAAGCTGAGCATTGGCGAAAGCAACGGTCACTTCTTTATACATATCGAGCAGACGTTTCACTGTCTCCGGTTCGGTGGAAGTCATCAGCAGGAAGTTCTGCACACCCACCATGTGATAGCAGATGGTCCAGGGGCCCATAACTTTGCCCAGAATAGCCACCCGGTGCCCGTATTCTCGGCGTAATATTGATATCGCCTCAAGAACAACCTTCAGCGAAGGTTTTTCCAGGATATTTTCCGGAATAACCACGTCGCTGATACTTTTGACGGGATGCGTCTTGGCGTCCGGCATCATCCTGGGATTTCCCCAGTCCACCTCGCAGCCCAGGGCGGCCGCTTCTTGCTGGACACTGAACTGGGGCATGATGGTGTCAAAACCCAGCACCTCGTAGCCTCCCGCCGCCAGTTCGGCCATTTGCCGGGCATCAAGGTGTGCTTCCGGAAAGTGAACGCCTACCTTATCCATCAGCTCTATGGAGATAATGGAAGTGGGGCTGGCCACGGAAATACGCCTGCCTTTCCGGCCTCCCAACAGCCCGGCCAAAAAACGGCGGCGCGGTGATAAATCAGCTTTGGTTTCACTCATGGGAACACTCTCATTTTAACCTTCATTTTCCCAGCAACTGGAGGGTTACTTCCACTCCGGCGATGGCGTCTTCACCGTAACCATCGGCGCCGATTTCATCAGCGAATTCCCTGGTCACCGGCGCTCCGCCCACAATCAGCTTGGGCACTTTATCCCGTGAATTACTCCGTATACTGGCGATGACGTCTTTCATTTCCAGCATGGTCGTCGTCAGCAAGGCGGACAACCCCAGGACGTCTGGTTGATGTTTTTCAATCGCTTCCAGAAATCCGTCGGTAGATACATTTACGCCGAGGTCAATGACTTCAAATCCAGAACCTTCCATGAGTACCGCCACGATGTTCTTGCCGATATCATGAATGTCACCCTGGACGGTGCCAATAACGATGACACCTCTGGATGACGACTGGACCTCAAGTAAAATCGGCTTCAAGATGGCGACGCCGCTATGCATATTTCGGGCGGCGAGCAGGACGTCGGGAACCCAGACTTCCTTGGCTTTGAACTGGCGACCGGTGATAGACATGGCACCGATAAGGCCCTCGTTCAGTATTGTCTCCGCCGGTATTCCCTGTGCCAGATAGTCATTGACCAGCGTATCGATTACGGCAATGTCCAGATCCTGTAAAGCTTTATGCACCGCATTGACGTCAATCATAAAACTTCCCTCAACTCCTTTGGTCACGCCGTATGCCGGGACGACTAAACTGTCTTGAATTACCGGACTCATGAAGCCTATCTATGTTATAATCTGGGGGAAAATTACGCAAGCGGGCAGCAGCACTTAAGTTCCGCGTAAACGTGATGGCAAGGGGAATAGACGATATGAGTGAGAGCATCGGCAATATCGAGGTAGTCATGCCCCTGGCCATAAGCGGTGAGTCGGAAAAATACCCGGAAAAATTCCGCGAATTGGGCGTTACCTTTAAGGGGCTGCCCTGTGCCAGCGACGATGAGTTCATCGCCTTGGCCCGGGAAGCGGACGTCATAATTACCGTTGGCAGCATCCGGCCGGTGCCCCGAAAAGTTATCGATAACCTTTCGAAGTGCCGTCTTATCTGCAATACGCAAATCGGTTATGACAGCATAGACACCCGGGCGGCCGCCGAGCGAGGCATCCTGGTGACCAATGTGCCCGATTACTGCACCGAAGAGGTGTCCGATCATGCCATGGCTTTGATTCTGGCCTGCGTCCGTAAAGTTGTGCAGCTGAATGAAGCGGCTAAGAGGGGAGAGTGGGGACTTTCCGCCAAAGGTGAGGAGATTCAAAACAATATCTGGCCCAGGATGTCCCGGATGCAGGGGCAGACTCTGGGCTTGCTGGGGCTGGGTAAAGTGTCCCGGGCAATTGTGCCTAAAGCAAAAGGATTTCAGCTTCGGGTTATTGCCGCTGACCCCTACGTATCGCCGGAATCGGCTCAGCAAATAGGCGTGGAGTTGGTGGACTGGACCAACCTGCTTCGTCAGTCTGACTTTCTCTCCGTTCATGCGGCGTTGACTCCGGAAACCAGGCATATTTTGAATGCGGAAGCATTCAAAATGATGAAGCCGACCGCTTTTCTCATTAATGCCGCTCGGGGCGGCTTGATTGACGAGACGGCTCTGTACCAGGCACTCAAGGACGGCGAAATCGCCATGGCTGCCCTGGATGTCACCGACCCGGAACCACCGGATTCCCAAAATCCTCTGCTGTCCATGGACAACGTTATCTTCACTGCTCACTCGGCTTTCTTTTCGCCCGCTTCCGAGGCGGAACGCTGGCACCGACCGGTCCTGGAAGTAGGGCGGGTGATAAAAGGAGAGTGGCCAAAAGCGCTGGTTAATCCCCAGGCCAGAGAGCGATACGTCGCCCGCTGGGGACAAATGAAAGAACCTGCTCAGTAGGTCCGGGGGAGTCTTTAGTTGGCTGGGGACGGTAAATCCAGGCGACCGTACGTAACGCTGCTGATTGGTGTGGTGGCGGTTTCTTTCGCCGCCATTTTCATCCGTCTGGCGGACGCGCCGCCGATGGTAATCGCCACCTACCGGCTGGCCATAGCTTCGCTTATTTTAATCCCCGTCGCGTACGCAAAATCGGCCTTCAATTTGCGTACCCTCTCGTGGCAAAGCTGGCTGATGATAACGCTCTCCAGTATTTTCGTGGCGTTGCACTTCGGTCTGTGGATAACTTCTCTCAGCTATACCTCTATCGCCAGTTCGGTTATCCTGGTGACTTCCCATCCGATATTTGTGGCTGTAATTTCTTATTTTTTGTGGAAAGAAAGACTGGATAGAGTAATGATGGCTGGCATTGCCGTTTCCATGCTGGGGATATTCGGCATTAATTATGGCGGCTATACGTTTAGCCCCGCCTCTTTCCGGGGCGATTTACTTGCCTTGATGGCCGCTTTCGCGATGGGTGGTTATTTAATCATCGGCCGCCAGCTAAAGACACATATCGCCGTGCTGCCTTATCTGACGCTTATTTATTCGGGGGCGGCCATATTATTACTGCTGACGACACTGCTTGCCGGGTACAGCTTAACCGGATATTCCTTGAAGACTTATAGCATGATGATTCTTCTGGCAGTAGTGCCGCAGCTTATCGGGCATTCCAGTTTAAACATCGCGCTGCGCTGGCTGCCGGTCACACTGGTATCGGTCGCCATATTGGGCGAACCGGTAGGCGCTTCGTTGCTGGGTTATCTGGTAATGGACGAAATCCCCACCGGAAGTGAAATCATTAGCGGCCTGCTGATACTTACCGGGATATTTATCGTGGTGCGCCGAAACCCCTGGCAATGGATGACGAAGTGAGGCTGCCGCCTGTGCTATACTGATATCGAGATGGCGGCGAGTATATTTTTAAGCGACAGTCCGGAGGAAACGTTTCGTTACGGTAAGCGACTCGGTAAGAAGCTGGAAACAGGCAGTATTATTGCCTTAATCGGCGAGTTAGGCTGCGGGAAAACGCTCTTCACCCGCGGTATTTGTGAAGGGGTGGGCGTACTGGAGAGGTACGTTAACAGCCCGACCTTTGCCTTCGTTAACGAGTATGCGGGGAAGTTGCCCGTTTTTCACATGGACTTATACCGACTAAACACGACCGATGAACTGTTCGAGCTGGGGATACTGGACTACCTGCGTAGAGTCGAGGCCGGGATTATGGTCGTGGAATGGGCGGAAAAAATTATCGGTATTTTACCGGAAGACTACTTGAAGATAGAGTTTCAGGTGCTTTCCCTGAGTAGTCGCCGGCTGGAATTGGAAAGCGTTGGCGGCCGATTTGATAAATATCTTGAGCTACCAAAAAGCTGATGAAAATTCTTGGTATTGATACCTCGGGGTACGCGAACGCCGTCGGTATTATCGATGGTAATCATATCCTGGCTGAAAAAATATTTGCCACCAGGGCTGATTCTCTGGGACAGATAATCACCAATATTGATACCGTCCTGGACGAAGCTCGTCTTCGCCTGGAGGATATTGACGGCTTTGGTATTGGCCTGGGACCCGGGTCCTGGACCGGGATAAGGATAGGTGTTACCGTGGCTAAAATCCTTGCTTACAGCAATGGTAAGCCGATTGCTGGTATCAGCACTCTCGAAGCGCTAGCCTGTAATAATACCAATTCGGCGGCGCAGGTCTGCCCCATTATCAGCGTTGGCACCCGGGATACGGTGTATGCGGCTCTCTACCGTAAGCAGGGCAAAAACGTGACCCGGGTGAGCGATTATTATGTTGGCGATATTCACGGCTTGGCCGGGATAATCAAAGAGCCGACCGTTTTCGTGAGCGCCGAAGGAAATACCTACCCTGAGGTTATCCGCCGGACACTCAGCGCTCCGGATATGGAAGCGGGCATGGTGACCGAAGTGCCTGGTGGGGCGGTGATTGCCTCGCTGGGGGCAAAGCGACTGGAATGCGGTGACAGTGACGACCCGTTATCGCTGACGCCGTTATACTTAAAGGAATCTACGGCCCGCGCCTTTGTTAACCGCTACGCCGGAAATGCGCCCACCGGGGTGACTGGTAAACCGCCATGCTGATTCTGGGTATCGAAACTTCCTGTGACGAAACCTCGGCGGCGCTGGTGGCCGACGGGAAACAGGTATTATCCAATGTCATTGCCAATCAGCTGGACTTGCTCAGTAAGTACGGTGGGGTGGTTCCTGAAATTGCCGCTCGCCGGCACACCGAGCTTATCGGTTACGTTATCAAGGAGGCAATCGAATCGGCGGGTAAGTCCCTGGCCGACATTGAGGCCGTGGCCGTGACCGCCCGGCAGGGGCTCGTCGGCTGTCTGCTGGTGGGCGCCGCCGCCGCCAAAACATTGAGTTATTCTCTCGGCATACCGCTGATTGGGATCCATCACATCGAAGGGCACATCTTTGCCAACCTGCTGGCCAATCCCCGCTTAACGGTGCCTCACGTCTGTTTAACCGTTTCCGGCGGGCATACCATGCTGGTTTATGTCCGGGACTACTGCCAGTATGAATTACTGGGCAGCACTCTGGACGATGCCGCCGGTGAGGCTTTTGATAAAATCGCCAAATTTCTCGGCCTGGGATTCCCGGGAGGTCCTGTCATCGATAAATTAGCCAGAGAGGGGAACCGGCGAGCGTTCAAATTTCCCCGGCCTTTGAGCACTTCCCGGACGCTGGACTTTAGCTTCAGCGGATTAAAAACATCCGTTATCAATACCTTTAAACACCAGGTGGCTGGTAACGAGGCGTTGCCCCTGGAGGATATTGCCGCCAGTTTTCAGGAGGCGATAGTCGATGTTCTGGTCTCTAAGACGGTGGAAGCGGCGGCCCGGACTGAGGTATCGGTAGTCAGTGTTACCGGCGGCGTATCCGCCAATAGCCGGTTGAGAGAAGCTTTCGTTGACGCCGGCCGGGAAACAGGTTTGACCGTGTATTTCCCTGAGTTTTCCCTGTGCACGGATAACGCCGCCATGATTGCCGCTGCCGGCCAGGCGCGCTATGAACGCGGTGATGCGGCTGATTTAAACCTTAATGTGGTTCCTTACGCGCCGCTGGAGGTATGATATGACAATTGAGATAAAATCAATTGATGGTAATGAGCCGTCACCTCGCATACTTGAAAAAGCCGCCAGTCATATATTAAAAGGCCGGGTGGTGGTCTGCCCCACGGATACGGGCTACGCTTTTTCGGCGAATGGCCTGGAGGCAAAAGCGGTGCTCAAAGTCTTCAACTTGAAAGGGCGTGACTATTCCAACCCGATACATATCGCGGTAAACTCACTCGAGGCGATGGAGAAGTACGCTCACCTGAACAGATTTGCCGAACACCTCGCCCATATTTACTTACCGGGAGCACTGACCCTGGTGTTGCCGAAAAGAGAAATTATCCCTGCTCTGCTTGTTGCCGGACTGGATACCATTGGCATCAGAATTCCGGACAATAAGGTGATGCTGGAACTGGCACGGCTGACAGACTTGCCGTTAACTGCCACCAGCGCTAATTTCAGCGGCCACCCGACACCCTACGCGGTCCCTGAATTGGTTGAGCAAATGGGAGAGACAATCAGTGGGGTTGCCCTGGTGCTGGACCAGGGGCCGCTACCGGCGCGTGAGCTTTCCACGATAATAGATTTGACGGTTAGTCCCCCTCAACTTCTCCGGCAGGGAAAAGTGAGCTGGCTGGAAATACGCCAGGTTTTGCAATCGATTACAGATTAAAGCTGAATAGGATATCGGGCAGCGTCGTTCTGGTTTGACACCAAACGTAAATTCATGCTATCTTGTGATACGGGCTACAGGCGCGTTCTTGTAATTTCAAGTCCGTACAAAAAGTAGTTCTTTTTTTATTTATTTTACTGAATAGGGGAATAAGGCGTGAAAAGTGATGCTGTTAAAAAGGGTATAGAACGGGCACCTCACCGTTCCCTGTTTTACGCCCTGGGTTGCACCAGGAGTGATATGGAGAAACCCTTTATTGGCGTTATTAATAGTTTCAGTGAAATTGTACCCGGGCATAAACACCTCCCCAGCATTGCCGAGGCAGTTAAGGAAGGGGTCCGCGAGGGCGGTGGCGTTCCATTTGAAGTCAATACCATTGCCCTTTGCGACGGTATCGTCATGAACCATGCCGGGATGAAATATAGCTTGCCCAGTCGTGAGTTGATCGCCGACTCGGTAGAGACGGTTGCCGAAGCTCACGCCTTTGATGCCCTGGTCTTCATTTCCAGTTGCGATAAAATCGTCCCCGGGATGCTGATGGCCGCCGCCAGGCTGGACTTACCTTCCATTTTTATCAGCGGGGGGCCGATGATGGCCGGGAATTTCGGCAGTGACGGCAGGAAAATCGACCTTATCTCGGTTTTTGAAGCCGTGGGACAGGTTGTCAGCGGTAATATGACCGAAGCAGAGTTGAGACAGATGGAAGAGGTGGCTTGCCCGGGATGCGGCAGTTGTGCCGGCATGTTTACCGCTAACACCATGAATTGCATGACCGAGGTGCTGGGACTGGGGCTGCCGGGTAACGGCACCATACCGGCGGTCGATGCCAGGCGACGGGGTCTGGCCAGAACCGCGGGGAAACAAATCATGAAGCTTTTAGCGGATGACCTACGGCCGCAGGCGCTTATTAACCGGGACTCTCTGTACAACGCTTTTACCGTTGATATGGCGTTGGGGGCCAGTACCAATTCTGTCCTGCACCTGATGGCGATTGCCCATGAAGCCGGGGTGAATTACCCGTTACCTGAGATAAATGAAATAAGCCAGAACACTCCTAGTCTGTGTAAGATAGCCCCCGCCGGGCCGCACCATATGGAAGACCTGGACCGGGCGGGAGGTATTCCGGCGGTAATGCATGAGTTGCGGGGAAAACTGAAACTGAATGCGAAGACGGTGACCGGAGGAACCATCGCCGAGAACATTGCCCAGAGCCGGGTTAAGAACAGTGATGTCATTCGCCATATTGACAATCCCTATTCTCCCACCGGGGGGCTGGCCATTCTTTTTGGTAACCTGGCTCCCGGCGGGGCCGTTGTCCGGCGGTCAGCGGTGGCTCCGGAGATGCTGGTTCACCGCGGGCCGG
>JACZSH010000054.1 GCA_022574315.1 Chloroflexota bacterium
ACAGCACAGCGGCTGGAGGAAAAGAACTGTGCCGACATCGTGCTGGTTGACATAATAGAAGGACTGCCGCAAGGTAAAGCACTGGACATGATGGAGTCGGCACCCATCCTCGGTTTCGACGCTCGTATCACCGGCACCAATGACTACGAGGCAACGGCAGACTCGGACGTGGTGGTGATTACTTCGGGCCTGGCGCGGAAGCCGGGCATGAGCCGCGATGAGCTGCTGCAAGCCAATGCCCGGATATTGACCGGGGTAACCGGTCAGGTGGTGAAACACTCGCCGGAATGCGTTATCGTCATGGTGACCAACCCGGTAGACGTCATGACCCACCTGGCGCTCAAGGTCAGCGGGTTTACCCCCAACCGGGTGCTGGGGTTGTCCGGGGTGCTCGACGGCGCCCGGTTGAGCAGCTTTATCGCCGCCGAGCTCGGTGTTTCGGTGGCGGATGTTTTTACCTGCGTCATCGGGGAACACGGCAAGAACATGATAGTCATCCCCCGGCTGTGCACCGTGGGGGGTATCCCGATAATCAGGCTCCTGCCGCCGGAAACAGTTGACCGCCTGGTGGCGCGCACCGTGAACGGTGGGGCGGAGATTGTCGACCTGCTGAAGACGGGCAGCGCCTTTTACGCACCGTCGGCGGCGATTACGCGGATGGTGGAGGCCATTATTCTGGATAAAAAGCAAACCATGCCCTGCGTGGCGTATCTCCAGGGCGAGTACGGCATCGAAGATGCGGTTATCAGCGTGCCGGTGAAACTGGGTAGAACCGGTATCGAAGAAATAGTAGAATTAGAGCTGACTGATAGTGAGCAACAGGCCCTGACGACATCGGCGGAAGCGGTGCGGGAGTTGATAAAGGGAATGAATCAGGGGGAGTAACCGGGACAGATATGGCGCCAACCCGACGCCGCAAGGGTGGTGAAAAATTATCCCTAAGTTGAGAGAAATAAAAGCCCGGGACATCACGGAGGCGGTTGCCCGCTTGTGCCAGCAGGCAAACTATGAGCTGGACGAAAAAGTCCTGGCGGCGTTGAGACTGGCCGAGCAGAACGAGACGTCTCCTCTGGGCAGGGAAGCGCTGGGACAGATAATCGAAAATACCCGGGTGGCGAAGAGGCAACAGCTACCGCTGTGCCAGGACTGCGGCACCACCGTGGTCTTTCTGGAAATCGGGCAGGATGCCCATATCGTCGATGGTGACCTGACCGAGGCGGTGACGGAAGGGGTACGGCAGGGCTATACCCAGGGTTACCTGCGGAAATCGATAGTCAGCCAGCCGTTCTCGGCACGGATAAACACAAGGGACAACACGCCGCCAGTGATACATACCGAAATAGTCTCCGGTGACCGGATTAAGGTTGCCGTTTTACCCAAGGGAGCCGGCTCCGAGAATATGAGCCGGATGGCGATGCTCAAGCCGAGCGACGGCAGGCAGGGAGTTATCGATTTTGCGGTCCGGACGGTGGACGAGGCGGGGGGTAGTCCCTGTCCGCCATTGACGGTGGGGCTGGGTATCGGGTCGACCGCGGAAGGAGTCATGATACTGGCGAAGAAAGCATTGCTGCGCCCGACCGGCCAACCGAGCGATGACGCCGAGACGGCGGAACTGGAGAAAGAGGTGCTATCACGCATCAACGCCCTGGGTATCGGGCCGTTGGGGTTGGGAGGTAACGTCACCGCCCTGGCGGTGCATGCCGAGACCAGGCCGACCCACATTGCCAGCCTGCCGGTAGCGGTCAACCTTCAGTGCCACAGCGTCCGTCATAAAGAGGTAACATTGTAAAATGGACAGGGTCGATATCAGGTCGCCCATCGATGCCGGAGAAATCGAAAAACTGACCGCGGGCACTCTGGTGCTGATTTCCGGGATTATCTATACCGCCAGAGACGCCGCCCACCACCGCATGGTCCAGGCGCTGGACAATAATGAGGAGCTGCCTTTTGACGTCAAAGGACAGACTATTTATTACACTGGGCCGACGCCCGCCCGGCCGGGTCGGGTTATTGGCTCCGCCGGACCGACCACCAGCCGCCGCATGGACGCCTATACTCCCCGCCTCCTGGCGGCGGGACTGAGGGCAATGATTGGCAAGGGGGAACGCTCGGCGATGGTAAGGGAAGCCCTTCAGAAATACCGGGCGGTCTATTTTGTCGCCATCGGGGGCGCTGGCGCCTTGTTGTCCCGGTCGATTAAAAAAGCCGAGATAATCGCCTATGACGACCTGGGCACCGAAGCGATAAGAAGGCTTACCGTGGAGCGCTTTCCGGCTATCGTGGCCGATGACGTCTACGGGGCGGATATCTTCGAACAGGGAAAAGCCCGTTACCGAACGGAGGCAAAATAGATAATGGACTGCATTTTCTGCCAGATTGTGGCCGGTAAAATACCGAGCCAGGTCCTCTATCAGGACGAAGAGGTACTCGCCTTTCGTGACATTAACCCGGCGGCGCCGACCCATGTGCTGGTTATCCCCAAAAAGCACATAGATTCGCTGGCTGACGTGGCCGACGAGGAGACGCCGCTAATCGGGCGCATGGTGAAGATTGCCAATCGGATAGCCCGGGAAGAGAAGGTGGCGGAGAGCGGGTATCGGCTGATTATCAGCAGCGGAAAGGATGGGGGACAGGTAGTGCCCCATCTCCATATGCACCTGCTGGGGGGACGTAACCTTTCCTCAAAGCTCTGCTAGGCAGCCGGGTCCGTCTTCCGGTACTCCAGATAGGTGAACAGCCCAGCGATGCTTTTGCTGTCGCAGATGCGTCCGGAACGGATTAATTCCGGAATCTTGGCTACCGGCACCGGCACCAGGCTAATCTCATCCGTATCCTCGGCGTTCAGCGGGTCGGGGACAAGGTCTGTGGCCAGATAAAGATGGAGATACTCGCTGCAGTAACCGGGCGCCGAATAAAACCCGCCCAGCCGGGTCACCTTGCGGGGTAGAAAGCCGGTCTCCTCGCGTAATTCACGGCCAACCGCCGTCTCCGGGTCTTCATTGTCCTCGATGCCGCCGGCCGGTATCTCCAGTAACTCCGATTCCACCGCCTTGCGGAACTGGTTGACCAGCAGGACATTATCATCGGCATCAATGGCGACAATCGCCACGCAGTCGGCGTGCTCAATAATCTCGCGGGATGTCTGCCCGCCGCCGGCTGTCCGTACCGTATCGACACGCAGGGTGACGATTCGGCCTTTATAGATTAACCGGCTGGAAATGGTCTCTTCCAAAATTTTAACCTTTATAGATTAACCGACCGAAAAAAAGTCTCTCTAAATTAAAACCTTTATAGACTAACCGACCGGGAAAAAGTAATCTTCTAGGGCAAAACCTCTAAATTAAGGATGAGGGCGACTTCTTCGCAGTCGGGGAACTTGGGGCAGCGGTAGCACTCGGTCCAGACCTTGCGCGGCAGCTCCATACGGTCGACCTGGGCAAGGCCGAACTTTTCGAAAAAGGCTGGCCGGTAGGTGAGGCAGAACACGGTGGCAATGCCAATCGTCCGGGCTTCTTCCAGGCAGGCAGCGACGAGCTGACCGCCGATGCCCTGCCGCTGGTAATCTTCGGCGACGGCCACGGCTCTTATTTCCGCCAGGTCTGACCAGGTGAGGTGCAGCGCCGCGCAGGCGATGACACGGTCATCATTGCGGATGACGAAGTAATCCCGGAGGTTTTCATAGAGTTCGCTCAGCGACCGGGCCAGCATGTCATCCTTGCCCGCGAAAGAGTTGATAAGATGATGCATCTGGGGTACGTCCTGTATCCGGGCTTTTTCGGCTGGATTCAATCTAGTGTTTTCCTTTCAGTTTTTGCTCAAGAGAGCTGTAAAAGGCGGTTTCCGGGTGGATTCTTTGAAACCGGGTGGTGTGCGGGCTATGTTTTATGGTTACCGTGTTACCATCCGACAGGGGTAGGTTGATATGCCCGTCAATACTCAGTACTCCCTGGTGAACGGTGGTGATGCGCAACTGGATGACGGCCGTAGACGGCAGTACCAGCGGGTAGGCCGGGCTCAGGTGAGCCGCCACGGGCACCACCAGGAAGTCAGTGGAATGGGGGTAAAGGATGGGACCGCCCGCGGCCAGCGAATAGCCGGTGCTGCCGGTGGCGGTAGAGACGATAACCCCGTCCGCCCGGTAATCGCCAATGACCTGTCCGTCAAGGCTGACCTCGATGTGTACCAGGCGAGAGATTGCCCCCCGGGCGACGACAACATCATTCAAGGCCTGTAGCGTCTGGGTGGAGGCCTGGCCGGTGGCCTGCATCTCAACGTCAATCATGGCCCTTTCATCAATCCAGCCTTTTCCGGCCAGCAGGTCAGGCAGTTTTTCCACGACTTCGTCAGCATTCAGTTCGGTCATGAAGCCGAGCCGGCCCAGGTTTATCCCGGTGATGGGAATGGTGCTGTGGAGAGCCACGTGGGCGGCTCTCAGGATGGTGCCGTCACCGCCGATACTGAGAATAAGGTCGGTACCGTTTAGCTGCGCCCGGGCCTGGTCTTTTTCCCAGGCGGAACACAGCCAGGCGGAGATACCCCGCGCGACCAGAAAATCATGCAATTCCATGGCCTTGGCATGGGTAGCCTCGACCATAGGATGATAGAGAAGAGCGACTTTATTTACCATGGCAAACCCGTACCACCGGTACGATAGAGAGTATCAGGATTCCTTGACCGGGGACACCTAAAGTGTAGCAACTACCCTCCTGGAGTGTCAAGTCAGATGAGGGAGGGTGACGATTGAGTGCCGGGAAAGACCGCCCGGTGGTGTACCGGGTTACTGGTTGATATGTGGGTCGGTCTGCTATTATAATGTTACTTGAGCTGTGGAGAAACTGATGGTGACACGAAGAAAAGCGAGGGCCCTGACGCTGCAGGCGCTTTACGAGATAGACCTGGTGAAGCACGAGAGAGAAGCGGTGGTGACTAAGCGGCTGGCGACGAGAGAGTTATCTGAAGAAAACCGCAGTTTCATCCGGGGACTGGTGGACGGAATAATCCAGCGCCAGGAAGAGATTGACAGCTATATCCGGAGATTTGCCACTGCCTGGCCGCTGGAGCAGTTATCGGTCATCGACCGGAATATCCTGAGACTTGCAATCTTTGAAGTTTTGTTTGATAATGAGGTGTCAGTTAAGGTAGCCATCAACGAGGCAGTTGAACTGGCTAAAAAGTTCGGCAGCGATAATTCACCAAAATTTATCAACGGAGTTCTCGGTTCCGTGAGCGCTCTTGCCGATAAATGAAGGAACTTAAAAAAGGGGGAATAAAGAGTGGCAACAATTTTTGACCGCATAAAACCGCTGGTCGTGGAGCAATTGGGTGCGGAGGAGGCGGACGTAGTCCTCACGGCCAGTTTTGTCGAAGATTTGGGAGCGGATTCCCTGGACCTCGTCGAGTTGATCATGTCCCTGGAGGAGACGTTCAGCACTTCAGACCGGAAAGTAGAGATACCGGACGAGGACGCGGAGAAGATAATCACCGTCCAGGATGCGGTGGACTATATCAAAGACCAGGGTGTTGCGGACAGTTAGTCGGCTAAGCCGGTTAAGTGAATGGGGCTTCTAATCAGTCCGGCGTCTTCTACCGGTACAGCGCGGCTGATTGGGGGCTATCTTTTTATCGGAGCGCCGGCTAAAATAGCCGCCGCCGTGTCTTAATTTCCAGAGAAGGAGGTTTTCAGATGCCTAACTATTGGATGGACCACGTTCATCTGGTGAGTAAAGACCCCATGAAAACAGCCGAGTTTTATGAGAAGACTTTCGGGGCGAAGAAGAAAGACGAAACACTACCCGACGGACGGCTCCTGCTGACCCGGATTCTGGATAATGACGAAGTATCAATCAAGATTTCGAACCCACGGCCCAGGCTCCTCGTGGCCAATACCCTGCCGGATGGTTGCGGGCTGGAGCACTACGGTATAAAGACTGATGACATTGAAGCGGCCGTAGCGGAGATGAAGGGGCGGGGGGTAGAGTTCGTGCAGGAAATCACCGCGTTACCCTCCGGGACTAAAATATCCTTTTTCGTCACCCCGGACGGTGATCTGGTGGAACTGCTGCAGCGTCCGGGCTAAAGCAGACGAAATATATCGCCGCCAGCATCTATTTTATAGCCGTAACGGCGTAATAGACGGATAAACCCTTGTTCAATTAACGGCGTCAGGTAACCGGCACTGTTATTCATGCCAGACCAGCCTGATACTGGTGGGTGCGCCGGATAGTGAGTTCTGTTCGGTAAGATTGATGCCGTGGTGATAAAATAGAGCCATTATCCCGGTAACCGAGAAAGGAAAAAATATCATTGCGTCCTCAAGCAGATAGAACTGGAAATGAGAAACCGCCCCTGATTGAATACCGTAATGTTACCGTGCGTCAGAACAATCACCTTATGCTGGATGAGATTAACCTGACGATTGACCAGGGAGAACACGTGGCCATTCTGGGTCCCAACGGAGCCGGTAAATCGTCTTTCATCAAGACCATCACGCGCGAGTACTACCCACACGCTGGAGTGCCTGATTCTTACATGCGTATCCTGGGGAAAGAGTACTGGAACGTCTTCGAGCTACGGACACGGCTGGGGGTTGTCTCCAGTGACCTGGTCAGTATGTGCACGGGAAATTACAGCGGACGGCGGATTATGCTGTCGGGTTTCTTCAGCAGCATCGGTATCTGGCCGCACCACAAGGTGACTCCGGCCATGGAACAGAAAGTTGACGCCGTAATGGCGCTTCTGGAAATCCAGCACCTGGCCGACCGGCTCACCAACCAGATATCCACCGGGGAAGCACGGCGCATACTGATTGGCCGGGCGCTGGTACATGATCCAGAGACACTGGTGCTGGACGAACCGAGTTCAAGCCTGGACCTTCATGCCACTTACGAACTGCGTAAAATACTGCGCAAGATTGCCGTCGAGGGAACCAGCATTGTCATGGTGACGCATCAACTCGCCGATATCATACCCGAGATTACGCGGGTAATTACCCTCAAAGCAGGCCGTGTTTTTGAGGACGGTCCTAAAGAAGAGGTGCTGACCTCGGCATCGCTTTCCCGGCTCTTCGGCTCCCCGTTTGAGGTGCTCAAGCGCAACGGCTACTACTATCTCTGGTAAATAATTCAAACCGGCTGGCCGGCATAAAGCGGGCAGCTAACCGTACTGCCGGACACCGTAGCCGGTTTTCACATTATCAGGATAAGAGGCACCACCATGGCGATTAAGCCGGTGAAAATAACCACCAGCATGAAGAGATTGTACCTGGTAGTGTAGTTACTTAAGAGGGACGCATCGTAATACCCATCCACGCCCTGGTCCTTATACATTTTCAGCAGCCCGTTGATAAGCTTGATTCTGGTCTGTCTGCCTTTCAGCAAGCCTACTTCGACCACGAAATTAACTACAATCAAGAGGGCGATAAAGGTAAAGAACACCGTCCACATGGTGGCATCCCTGTTGTTTGATGCCGCGACTGCTGAATTGATACCCAGGGTGAGCAGGTTAAGGATAATCGCCGTCAGGACGAAAATCGTGTCCGTGCGCGAGTTTTGCTGAAGCTCGGTAATAATGTGCTCATGCACTCTCTCTATCATCTTTTCACCTCCTGTTGCCTTTAATGCCAGTGCCAATCTCAGTAGACTTATTATCGTAGTGATATGCTGAATGATAACCTGCCGGCTGGTGAAATGCAATTAGGCGACTGGAAATGGGACCAGCGGCGGAGATATCGGGAGACAGGGTAACCCATCATCACGATTAGGGGCTTTACCGTTTTATTTGAGACTATTGGACAGTCTTACTCGGCTCGTTTGAAGTGCGACATATCAAGTCCGACGGCGACATCGATGACGGCCGGTATGCCCTTTTGGTTTGCCTCTAAGGCGGCTTCTAAAGCCGGCCTGATATCAGACGCCTTCTCTACCCTCTGGCCGTAGCACTGGCAGGCCTCTGCCCACTTGACGAAATCGGGTTGCACCTGGAAACTGCTCGTGTCCCAGCCGGCCGCCGTCACCTGGTGGTGCTTTACCCAGCCGAAGGCGGAATTGTTCAGTACCAGCCAGGTGCAGCCCGCCTGATATTGGGCGGCGGTGGGTAGCTCTTTCATATACATCTGAAAAGCGCCATCACCGGTGACACAGACCACATTTTTCTCCGGCCGGGTCAGCTTGGCGGCAATCGCCCCGACGACGCCCATGCCCATGCACGTCTGCTCGGCAACCGGTACGCACTCTGAATCATCCTGTACCGTAAAGTAAGGGTAACAGTATGACCAGGCATCCTGAGACCCGTTCTCGCTGACCAGGATAGTGTTTTTGCCGAAGATGCGGCTCATTTCAAACACGACGCGCTTGGCGGGCAGCGGCGTCTCTTCTACCAGGCACTCCGCCTCGACTTCTTTCTGAAAAGCCTCTTTCGCGCTCAGTATTGCCTGCACCCTGGGCAGCATATGGAAATCTTTACCCGGCTCAACCTCGTCACGAATCCCCTCCGCAAGTTGCCTTAAAACCAGCCTGGCGTCACCGACGATGCCGACGTCCGGCAGCCAGTTTCTGCCTATCTCAAAAGGTTCGATGTCAATCTGAATGAATTTGGCGCCTTCGGGAAAATCGCGCCACTGGTGCGTTGAATAACCCTCGTTCCGGGTGCCCACGGTGAGTATCAGGTCGGCATCGGCATAGACCTCTTTCCCGACCTTGGTGCGGTAGAAACCGCAGACGCCGAGGGCCAGTGGATGGGTTTCGGGCAGAATCCCTCTCCCTCCGGGGGTGGTGAGAAACGGTATCCCCAGTAACTCGATAAAACGCTTGAATTCATCAGCCGCTCCGGACAGTATCGTGCCGTTACCGGAAACCACCACCGGTCGTTTGGCCTTGATAAGCAGCTTTGCCGCTTCCTTGATTAGCGCCGGGTCGGCACCGGTGCGAACCTTCTTTGAAGGCAGATACTGAGGAGTACCGATATCATTCAATTCCCAGCGGGTCTTACCGCTTACGTCATAGGGTAATTCCAGGAAAACCGGTCCCGGTTGGCCGTTGGTGGCGATGGAAAATGCCCGGCGGACAAACCAGGGAATCCGCTCGGTGTAAGGGATACGGGCACTCCACTTGGTAACCGGTTTCATCATGGCTATCTGGTCTGACTCCTGGAAATCGCCCATGCCGGAAGTTTTCTGGGAGGCGGCGGCGCAGATTATCACCAACGGTGAGCAGCCGGTATAGGCTTCCAGCACGCCGGGAATCAGGTTTGCCAGTCCCGGTCCCTTGCTGGCGGTGCACACCCCCGGCCGGCCGCTCAACCTGGCGTAGGCCATCGCCATGAACGGCGCCGACCCCTCATAGCGCAGATTTACATTTCGGATACCGTCAATCTTTTCCGCATACAGCTGTAAACCGGAGTCCCCGATGCCGAAGATATAGTCGATTCCCTCGGCTTTTATCATGTTGACGATTGCTTGCCACGAATTCATGGTTATCTGTCCTCCCGTGCCTGGATTCTGCTGGAATTCCCGGCCCATTTAGCCCTGTGCCGTTACCAGACATAATAGGCGTTTCGGAGGTACTTGGCAATAGCAATGTGATGG
>JACZSH010000144.1 GCA_022574315.1 Chloroflexota bacterium
CCGGATCCACAAAACTGCGGGCTTTCACCTCGATATACCTGGCGCCGGCTTCGGCCTGCGCTCTGGCTTCCCCCCGGATGAAATCGGCGTCCCCGGCTTGAATCGCCTCGTTTATCGCCTTGCGGGACGAGTTAATCCTTTCCGCCACAATCAGCATAAATCTGCCTCCTTTATCCTTCTGCTTTTATAAAATAGCGCGCCGCGCCACCCGCCCGACCTCAGGCCGGGATGGGCAACGTCCCGTATTCGTCGATAAGCTCCACCACCCGCCGCACCCGGTTCAGGTCCCCGTCGAAGGGCAGGTTATCGCCCATCCCCACGATGAAGCGGTAGCCGGGCGCCATTTCCCGGAACATGTTCCTGATGTAGGCGTCGAAATCTGCGTCGCTGTACATCGGCTCGAAGAGCACCGAGGGGACGCCACCCCAGATAGTGACCTCTTCCCCCAGCTCCCGCCTGAACTCGGCCATGCTGACCAGCGTCTGCGGCGCCGGCGTTATCGCCTCGGCGATGTCTATCCCCGTCTCGGCGAACATGTGGTTCAGTCTCCTCATTTCCCCGTCGGAGTGCACCATCGTCAGCCGGCCGTGCCGGTGCAGGAACTCGGTGGCCTCCTTCAGCCAGGGCACCAGGTACTTTCGGAATACCGGCGTGTGGATATCGTCGCTCCAGTTGCCGCAGATGTTGAATATTTCCAGGTCGCAGTCTATGGCCACCTTGAATTTCCGCCGCTCAAGGTCCTTCATCACCTCAATCAGTGCCTCCACCTCCGCCGGGCGGTCGGCAAGCTCGTAGAAAAACCGCTCGTAGCCGAGTATCTCCCGCATCACCCGCTGCACCGGCGACCAGAGCAGCCCCGCCGCCGTCATCACCATCCCGTCCTCGCCTATCTCATCGCGCAGCTTGCCGTACTCCTCGAAGTTAGCCACCGGCACGGTATGCTCCATGAGGTATTTTATCGCCGGGTAGTCTTGCTCGCTCTTGAAAAGCTTCTCCACCTCGTATTTTATCCAGGGACCCTCGGAAGTGTCGCCCATTTCCACCTTGGAAACGGTACCCGCCGGCGTGATGTACTCCGTGGTGGTGTAGGGCGGGTCGTTCTTTTCCACCACCTCCATGTCCCGGTATTCTTCCTTGACTACCGACCACAGGCGGTGCTGCGCCCCGGCCCCCAGGTCGCGGATAATATCCGTCTGGCTCCAGCCCCGGTATTTCTCCGGCAGCGAGTCGTGGGCGGCGTGGTAGTTATACCAGGTATCTATCCGCGCCCCGAAGGGGACTTTATCCAGTTTCTCGCCCCTGGCGGCGGCCAGTATCCTCTGTTTATGCGTCATCGCCATTTGTGCGGTCTCCTCGCCTCCGGCTATGCTTCCCGGCAGGCCGTTATTTTTCCATCAGCTGCCGGCAAACACGGATTGCCTTGCCGCCGTCATGGGCATAGGCATCGGCCCCGATGTAGTCGGCGTAGTCCTGTGTTACCGGCGCCCCGCCGACGATTACCTTGACGCTGGAGCGCAGCCCGGCCTCGTCGAGCAGCTGGATAATCCGCCCCATTAACGGCATCGTCGTCGTCAGCAGCGCGGACAGCCCCAGAATATCCGCCTGCCTGGCTCTCACCTCATCGACGAACGTCTGGTCGGCCACGTTGAGCCCCAGGTCGTGCACCTCGAAGCCGCTGCCCCCCAGGAAGGTGGCCACCACATTCTTACCCACGTCGTGCATGTCACCGGCGACGGTGCCGATAACCACCCGCCCGATAGTCGGTATCCCCGTTTTCCCCAGCGCCGGCTTTATCTCCTCAAGGGCGGTTTTCATCGCCCGGGCCGCCATGAGCATGTCGGGCAGAAAATATTCACCGCTCGAATACTTGTCGCCCACCACCGACATCCCCGCCTGCAGCCCGCGGCTGATTATCTCTGAGGCATCAATGCCATTATTGAGTGCCTCCTTCGCCAGTGCCACCGCCTTTTCGCGGTCACCTTCGTCAATCGCCCGGGCCAGTTGAGACATATCCGACATTGGCCTATCTCCTCTCTGAATTCGCGGTCGGTATCTTTCCTTAAAATTGCTTCTATTTTAAGCCTATTACAGCGACCTGTCCAGAAAAAGCGCTCAGATGGAAAAGCGGGCGTTTCAGGGCTCAGTTGACCTTTGCCCTGTTTAGAGCGTTAAAAACGTTTTTTGGCGGTCTGAGGAGGTCTCAGCCGTATCCCGCCGGCCCCCGCCCCGCCTGATAATAACCTCAGGCGGCCGCATAGAGCCCCTGCTGTTTAAGGTACCGGTTCACCGCCTCGGGTACCAAGTGCCTCACCGACAGGCCCCGCCCCACCCTTTCCCTGATGTTGGAAGCGCTGATATCTATCTCCGGCCGCTTTAACACCATCACCCGCTGCGTTATTCCGGGCAGGCTCACTTCCAGGTCCTTCATCTTCAG
>JACZSH010000145.1 GCA_022574315.1 Chloroflexota bacterium
TTAGCATAGTCAACCGAAACCAGAGGGTCAAAACCGAGGACCCTCATTTCCAATCCCTGGGCACGCCTGGCTACCGCCGAACCAACATTACCCAGGCCGATAATGCCCAGTGTCTTGTTGCGGATTTCATAGCTCTTAATATTGCGGTTCCAGACCCCGGCCTGTAGCTGACGGTTAGCCATTGGTATCCGGCGCGCCAGCGCCATCAGCATGGCCATAGTATGCTCGGCGGTGGAAACGATATTCCCTTCCGGGGCATTGACCACCAGGATACCCCGGCGGGTGGCCGCTTCCACGTCGATATTGTCGATGCCGACTCCTGCCCGGGCGATAATCTGCAATCTATCGCCGGCGTCAATGATATCCGCGGTCACCTTAGTCTGGCTGCGGACGACCAGCGCCTCGTAGTCGCCGATGATGGCGATTATTTCCTCCGGTTTCAGACCGGCCTTCACGTCTACCTGAGCCTGCCGGCGCAGGATACCAATCCCTTCCTCGGAGATAGAGTCGGTAACCAGAATCTTCATTGCTAATTTACCATGCTCACTGCCCGGGGCATCCGGCGGCTATTTTGCGCCGCTAAAACCGGCCTTGGGTAACGCCGTTTTCAACGCCGTCATCACGGCCGCGATATCGTCCTCGGTTACCCAGCCCAGATGGCCGATACGGAATATCCGGCCGTCCAGGCTCTGCTGCCCGCCGGCGAGCACAATCTGGTGTTCCTCTCTTACAATTTTAATCAGCTTTTTGGTGTCCAGCCCACCCGTGGCGGCAATCGCGGTGACCGTATCCGAAGCATGTTTTTCATCGGCAAAAAGGGGCAGCCCGAGCGATTTTGCCCCCTCCCGGGCGGCTTGGCTTACCCGGGCATGACGGGCGGCGATATTAGCCAGACCCTCTTTTAACATCATTTCCAGGGCGACCTGCAGGGCAAAGACGATGGAAACAGCCGGTGTCCACGGGTTCTGCCCTTTCTCCAGATAGCTTTTGGCGGCTTTGAAGTCCCAGTAAAAACGGGGCATTTTAGCCTCGGCATAGGCCTGCCACGCCTTTTGGCTGACGCTGACCATGGCCATGCCCGGCGGCACCATCCATCCCTTTTGCGAAGCAGTCACGGTGATATCACACTGCCATTTATCCACCGGCAGGTCAATCGAGCCCAGGCTACTGATGGCGTCAACCAGCAGCAGCTTATCGAATTCCTTGACGGCAGCGCTGAGCGCCGCCAGGTCATTGGTCACGCCGGTAGAAGTCTCGTTATGAGTTACCAGCACCGCCTTGATTTGCGGGTCGGCTTTTAACGCCCGGCGCACCTCATCGGCATCTGCCGCCGTGCCCCACTCGAAACTCAACGGGACTACTTCAGCGCCAAACTGCCGGGCGATAGTGCCAAACCGCTCCCCGAAAACGCCGATGGTGACCGATAATACTTTATCGCCCGGGGACAGCGTATTGACGACGGCCGCTTCCAGGCCGCCGGTACCGGACGCGGTCAGCAGAAAGACGTCTCCTTCGGTTTGAAACAACTGTTTTAAGTTATCCGTAACCTGGCCTATTATGCGGTCATATTCCGGCCCGCGGTGATTAATCATCTGCCGGGCCATCGCCTGGAGGACTTCCTCCGGACAGGGGGTTGGTCCGGGAATACGCAAACTTTCCATTTGTCTCCTCACTCTTTCCGTGTATCAGTATTTATCAGCCGTACCTGACGGCTCTTACCGCTCTATTGTATCAGTGTTAATTATTTTAGCAAAGCGGCGTTTACTTATTTTTTAATCAGGGCTAACCAGTTTCACAAAACGCCGCTTGCCCACCTTGATGATGCTGCCTATCTTGATAGCCCCGTGTTCCTCATAATCTTTATAAATCGTCCTATTATCTATATGAACAGCCTCCTGTGCTATAAGACGCTTAGCATCACTACGACTTTTAGCTAGGCCTATCTCATACAACAGCAGAGGAACTGATATGTCCCACTCCCTCGTCGTCTCAGGCTTGCCGACCTCTTTGATGCTAACCACAGGTTTCTTCTCTTTAGATAAGCGAGCTTTTATTTTTTCAATCAATTCTGGAGTCATCTTTACTTGTCGTATTTCTTCAGGCACTTCCTTATTCTGTACCACCCGGGCGAAGTGCGTTTCCGCCTCGTTGGCGGCTTTCCGGTCGTAAAGCTGGGTGACCAGTTCTCTCGCCAGCCGCTTTTTAAGCTCCATGGGGTGGATAGTGCCATCGGCCAGCCCCTGCTCAAATGTCTTCAGTTCCTCATCGGGGACATCGGTCACCAGCTCGAAGTAGTGCCCGATAAGGTCGTCGCGAATTGACATCGCTTTGCCGTATATCTCTTCGGGCGGCTCGGCCACGCCGATGTAGTTGCCCAGGCTCTTGCTCATCTTCTGGCCGCCGTCGGTGCCCAC